>NZ_JBNCKT010000019.1:0-65357 GCF_049841675.1 Micromonospora sp. DT4 | reverse complement strand
GCAGAAGTTTACCGGCGACCAGCAGCCACGGGAACCCACCCGCTCGGCCGGCGATCAGGTCCCAGACCCGCCGGCGGGCCTTCGCCCGAGCCTTGGCGATTTTACCCAAGGTGACGGTGTCGAGGGCGGTCAGGCAGCGGCGGACGGTGCAGTCCGAGGGTGGGTCCCCGAACACCGGGGCCTGGTGGGCCAGCAGGTCGATGTCGGACATGCTGGTCGCGCCGAGCGCGATCGCCACCGCCAGAGACGTCAGCACGGTGCCCCGATCCCACCACCCGGGACCCTCACCGCGGGGTATCACCGCATTCAACCCGCTGGTCAACCCCGCTTTGTCGGCGCATTTGCGGAGCAGGACCGCACCCGCGTGACCGACGAGGTTCTTGTCCGTGGCCGTCACGGACAGCCGGTCATCCCACCCGATAGAGTGACTCACCAGAAAGGTGCACCTGCTTCCACATAGGACAAGGCCCCAACAACCATATCCTTGCAGGTCGGGTGCACCTTTCCTTGACCACCCTCGATGCCAGCTATTCACTCTGAATAGCGGAGGTTGAGCGGGCGGCGCGGGAGCGCCGGGTTTGTCAGGTGGCGGGGAGGTACTTGGTCAGGTCGTCGAGGATCTTGTTGGCGGCGCCGACGCCGATGCCGGTCATCCAGACCTCGTCGGAGACCGGGTACGCCTTGCCGGCCTTGACCGCGCCGAGGCCCTTCCAGAGGGTTCCGCCGACCACCTTGGCCTGCTCGGCGGCGGCCTTGTCGCCGTACGCGGTCACGAAGATGACGTCGCCGTCGACCTCGTTGATCCGCTCGGGGCTGACCAGGTCGAAGCGCTTGTCCTCCTTGTTGGCCAGCATCTGCCGCTCGGGACGACCGAGGCGGGTGTCGCCGATGACGATGCCGGAGAAGGAGTCCGGCCCGTACACCCGGATGTTGCCCGGGATGAAGCGCACGATCGACACCTTGCGGGCGGCGGGGTCGCCGAGGGTGGTGCCGAATTCCTTGGCCCGCTTCTCGTACGCGCCGAGCAGGTCCTTGGCCTGCTGCTCGCGGCCGAGCGCCTTGCCGTCGAGGAGGAAGTTGTCCTTCCAGGTGATGCCCACCTTGTCGGTGAACACGGTCGGCGCGATGGCGGCCAGCTCGTCGTAGAACTTCTCCTGGCGGAACTTGCTGCCCAGGATCAGGTCCGGCTTGAGCGCGTTGATCGTCTCCAGGTCGGGCTCGGTGAGTACCCCGACCTCCTTGATGCCGGCGAGCTTGTCCGCGCCGAAGTACGTGGGCCAGCTCTTGGCCTCGCCGGCGGTGGCCGCGCCGACGGGCGTGATGCCCAGCGAGAGCGCCGTGTCGATCTTGTCGGTGTCGAGCACGACGACGCGCTTGGGCTCGGCCGCGACCTTGGTGGTGCCCATGGCGTGGGTGATCTCCCGGGTCTCCCCGGTGGCGGAGCCGGCGACCGGGTCGCTCTCACCGCAGGCGGTGAGGCTGACCCCGAGGGTGACGGCCGCGGCGAGAGCGGCGACGAGACGACGCATCAGTGTCCTTTCGAGGGGTACGTGCCGGCGAGCGGGGTGGCCGCATCGCCGGCGGCAGGTCGGGCGTCCGGCACGGACGCCGTCGACGAATCGGGGTCGCCGGCGCCACCGGCCACGCCAGCACCGGAGGCAGCGCCGGCACCGGAGGCAACGGACGCAGCACCGCAAACGGGAACAGCGGACGCAGCACCGCCAACGGAAGCACCGGAGGCAGCGCCGGCACCGGCAGCCGCAGCGGTCGGGGCGGCGGGACCGCCGGTGTGGGCGGGTACCACGAGTGGCGCTCCGGTCACCGGGCAGGGCACGACGACGCAGGCCAGCCCGAAGACGTCGCGGACCAGCTCGGCGGTGAGGATCTCCCGGGGCGGCCCGGCGGCCACCACCGCGCCGCCGCGCATCGCGACCAGGTGGTCGGCGTAGCGGGCGGCCTGGTTGAGGTCGTGCAGCACGGCGACCACGGTGCGGCCCCGCTCGACGCGTAGCCGGTGCAGCAGGTCCAGCACCTCCACCTGGTGGGCCAGGTCGAGGAAGGTGGTCGGCTCGTCCAGCAGCAGCGCCTCGGTGTCCTGGGCCAGTGTCATGGCGATCCACACCCGTTGCCGCTGGCCGCCGGAGAGGCTGTCCACCGGCCGGTCGGCCAGGTCGGCCACGTCGGCCAGGGTCATCGCCTCGTCCACCGCCGCGGCGTCGGACGACGACCACTGCCGCCACCACCGCTGGTACGGCTGCCGGCCGCGTCCGACCAGGTCGGCCACGGTGACGCCCTCGGGCACCAGCGGGCTCTGCGGCAGGACGCCGAGCCGGCGGGCCACGTCGCGGGTGGGCAGGTCACGGATGGCGGTGCCGTCCAGCAGGACGGTCCCGTGGCGCGGGTTGAGCAGTCGGGCCATCGTGCGCAGCAGGGTGGACTTGCCGCACGCGTTGGGGCCGACGATCACGGTGAACGCGTCGGTGGGCAGGTCCAGGGTGAGCCCGTCGATCACGGTCCGCTCGTCGTAGCCGACGACCAGGTCGCGGGTGGAGAGCATCACACGACTCCTTTGAGGCGTCACGACGACCGCCGCCGTCCACGAAGCAGCAGGAAGATCAGGTACGGGCCACCGATCGCGGCGGTCAGCACGCCCGCCGGCAGTTGGGTGGGCGCGAACAGTCGGCGACCGGCCAGGTCGGCGAGTACCAGCAGCAGCGCCCCGAGCAGCGCGGCGCAGACCAGCGGGGGCCGTTCGGCGCGGACCAGTCGACGCGCCACCTGAGGTGCGACCAGCGCCACGAAGTCGACGGCGCCGACCTGGGCGGTGACCGTCGCGGCGACGAGCACGCCGGTGCCGGCCAGGCCGATCCGGCGGGCCACCGGGCGCAAACCGACGCCCCGCGCGGTGTCGTCGTCGAGGGCGGTGCTGTTCAGGGCCCAGCCGGCCCAGGCCAGCACCGGCAACAGCACCAGCAGGGTGCCGGCGATCCAGGCGGCCTCGGTCCAGCCCTTGCCGGCCAGGGTGCCGATCAGCCAGATCTGTGCCCGCAGACCGTCGATCGGGTCGGCCGTGAGCATGACCACCTCGGTCAACGCCCGGAAGGCGAACGCGACCGCCACGCCGGCGAGGACGAACCGCTGCGCGGCCAGCCCGTGCCGGGCGCCGAGGGCGAACAGCAGCACCGCCGCCAGCAGACCGCCGACCAACGCGCTGGGTGCCACCAGCACCGCCGCCGCACCGCTGGTCAGCGCCACGGTCGCGGCGAGACCGGCGCCCTGGGTGATGCCGATGACGTCCGGGCTCGCGAGGGGGTTGCGGGCGACGCTCTGGATCAGCGCGCCGGCCACGCCGAAGGCCGCGCCCGCCACCGCAGCCAGCACGACCCGGGGCAGCCGAAGATCAAAGACCACCAGGTCGTACGGGGTGCCGGCGCCGGAGAGCGCCCGCAGCACGTCGGCCGGGGCGACGTACGGGGTGCCCAGCGAGAGGCTGAGCACGACGGCCAGCAGGAGCAGCACGGCCAGTACGACGGCCACCAGGGTCGCGCGGCGGCGGATCAGCAGGCTGACGGGACCGACCCGCAGCAGCGAACGCCCCGGCAGTCGGGCCTGGCCGGCGGCCGGCGTGGTGCGCGACGAGCCGGAATGGTCGGACGGGCTGCCCGAGCCGGACCAGCCGGCCGAACCAGCCGGAGCGGCGAAGCCCGAGGGGCGGCGTACGGCGGTCACGCGGTCACCACCCGGGCGCGGCGGACCAGCACGGCCAGCAGCGGCGCGCCGATCAGGGCGGTGACGATGCCGGCCGGTATCTCGCCGGGCGGGGCGACGAGTCGGCCGACGACGTCCGCACCGAGCAGCAGCGCCGGCCCGAGCAGGGCCGAGACGGCAAGGGTCCAGCGGTGGTCCGCACCGACCAGGGCACGGGCGAGGTGCGGCACGGCCAGCCCGACGAAGGCGACCGGCCCGGCGGCGGCCACCGCTGCGCCGGTCAGCAGCACGGCGGCCAGCCCACCGCCGAGGCGGACCAGGCCGATGCGGTGGCCCAGGCCACGGGCCACGTCGTCGCCGAGGGCCAGCGCGTCCAGGCCCCGGGCCACCAGGGCGGCCAGCACCAGCCCGGCGAGGACGAACGGCAGCACCTGCGCGGTGACGCCGAGGTCCCTCCCGGCCAGCCCGCCCACCACCCAGAACCGGTACTCCTCGAAGGTGCGGGCGTCGATGCTGAGCAGTGCGTACACCCCGGAGGCCAGGCTGGCGTCGAGCGCCGCCCCGACCAGCGCGAGGGTGACCGGGCTCGCACCCTCACGGGCCCGGCTGGCGATGGCGAAGACCAGCAGACCGGCGGCGAGCGCCCCGGCGATGCCGAACCAGACGTACCCGGCGAGCGTGCCGATGCCGAAGACGGAGATGGCGAGCACCACGCCGAACGACGCGCCGGCGCTGATGCCGAGGATGCGGGGCTCGGCGAGGGGGTTGCGGGTGAGCGCCTGGAACAGCACGCCGGCCACGGCGAGCGCGAGCCCGACCGCGAGACCGAGGGCGGTACGCGGCATGCGCAGTTCCCGGACGATGGTGCTCGCGTCGCTGCCGTCCGGCGCGACGAGGGCGTGCCAGACCGCGCCGACTCCGAGTTGCCGGCTGCCCAGCGCGAAGCTGGCCAGTACGGCGACCAGCAACACCAGCGCGGCCCCGACGGTGACGACGACCCGCCGGCCGGTGCGGGCACCGGAGGAGTTGCGGGCCGACGTCGGCCGGGCGACGAGGGTGGTCACGAGTCTCCTGCACGTTCGAGCTTAGGTTCGCCTAACCTTAGCCGACCTGCGGAAAGTGACCTAACTGGCGTCGGTCGATGCTGTCGGCAGGCCCGCCGCGCCGCCGTCCCCGGCCGCCGCGCCGCCGCGCGGCAGCACGTTCAGCGGCCGCATCATCTCGTTGTCCTCGTGCTCCAAGAGATGGCAGTGCCAGGAGTAGCGGCCCGGCAGGTCGAAGCGGGCCTTGATCCGGGTCACCTCCCACGGGTACGCGAGCACCGTGTCCATCCACCCGCGCTCCCCCGGCCGCGGCTCCGACCGGCCCGACCGCCCTCGACCCAGCAGCTCGAACTGGGCCTGGTGCAGGTGGACGGGGTGGACGTTGCGGGTGAAGTTGCGCACCTCCCACACCTCGGTCGCGCCGACGAGGGGCTGTTCGGTCGCCGGGTCGCTCCAGCGCATCGGCAGACCCCGGCCGCGCCTATCGAGGGTGCCGAGCAGCATCACCATCGACCGGCCGGACCTGCGCTCGTTGAGCGACAACCGCCGGACCCGCTCCGCCGCACCGAGCCGGGGGTGGGCCGGCAGTTGCAGGTGCTCCGGCGGCACGCTGGGGTCCGCGCCGGTCGCATCGGTGACCACGAACCGCATCACCTGCCCGGTGCTCCGCGGGTCGGAGGGCGGGAAGTCCACTCCGGGCCGGCCGCCGAGGTACGCCCACTCGGGCCCCTCGTTGACCAGGTACAGCTCGGTGCCGGCGGGCACGCCGGTGAAGTCGACGATCACGTCGGCCCGCTGCGCGGGGCCGAGGGTGACGTGTTCGTGCGGCACCGGCTCGGGCAGGAAACCGCCGTCGCTGCCGATCTGCCAGACCGGCAGCACCGGGCGGGCCGGCCGCGCGGTGGCGTGGGCGGCGACACTGAGCATCAGGAAGCGGCTGTTGCAGCCGTTCAGCAACCGGAACCGGTAGCGACGGCGCTGCACCGTCAGGCTGGGCCAGGTGCTGCCGTTGACCACGATGGTTTCGCCGGAGGACGCCGACGTCCAGGTCGACTCGTCGTGGTGACCTCCTGGGTAGACCAGATCGCCGTCGGGGCTGAAACTGCGGTCCTGGATCAACAGCGGGATGTCGTGGTAGGCGGTGTCCGGCGGGTCGTCGTGACCCGGTGCCGGGCCGGGCAGCACGCCGTCGGGCAGGTCGTCGCCGCCGAGCAGGTAGAACCCGGCCGGGCCGGCGTAGACGTTCTCGCGGGTGAGGCCGAGCGAGTGATCGTGGTACCAGAGGGTGCAGGGCCGCTGGTCGTTGGCGTACTCGAAGGTGGCCGAGCCCGACTCCCAGCGCAGGCCGGACCGCTCGGCGAAGCGGGACCGGAACTCGCGGTACGCGCTGCCCGTCACCGCGAAGTCGGAGGGCAGGTCGCGGGCCACCGGCAGGTACCAGGCCTCGGCGTGCCCGTCGCTCTCCTGCGTGCTGTGCCCGCCGTGCAGGTGGACGACCTGGGGCACCGGACCCCGGTAACCTCGGCGGCTGCCGTCCGACCGGCCGTGCCCGTCGCGGTTCGCCGTTCCGCCGCCCGGGTTGGCCCAGTGCAGGCTCGGGTCGACGGGCAGCAGGTGCGGCAGGTAGTCGCCCCGGTGGTCGACGAGCTCGTTGATCCAGGTCACCCGGACCGGATGGTGCGCCCGCGCGACGATGCTGGGCGCCGGGTAGCCGAAACTGCCGGGGTGGGCGGTGGAGCCGTAGCCCCACACCGTCGTCCGCGGCCAGGACGACGGCAGGATCTGCTGGCGGAACTGTCGCACCGCGATGACGTACGTGTCCCGCTCGGGTCCGGTCGCCACCCGGGGCATGGCCGGTGGGATCCGCACAGGGGTGACGTACTTGGGGATGTCGGCGCCACGTAGCTGCGTCGACGCGGCGAGCGCGCGGCCCGCGGCCGTCGAGCCCGCCGGCACCAGAACCGCGGCGCCACCAACGGCACCGGCAACGAGCACCTGTCGTCTGCTGACCATGCCGCACCTCCCACTCGCATCCGCTTCCCGATAAGAGAATGAGTTTCGCGGGCGGCCTCAAGTGGGCCGGAAGGCGGATAACACTCGTAAGAGGGGCAGGACACACCATATGGTGTGGGATATGCGATTCGACCAACACACGGTCGTCCTCCTGATCCGACCGTCGGATCCACCGGACCTGCCCAGCGAGGCGATCGACCGGTTACGCGACGCCCATCTGGCGCACCAGGCGGGTCTCGTGGAGCAGGGACTGGTGCTCGCGGCCGGGCCACTCCTGGCAGCCGACGACGACCGGATACGGGGCTTCGTCGTGTTCTCCATCGCCCCGGACGAGGTACGCGGGCTCTACGCCGACGATCCGGCCGTCCGTGCCGGCCTGCTCAGCGCGCGGGTGGCGAGTTGGATGGTGCCCGAGGGCAACGTGCGGTACGAGAGCGTGCCGATCCCCGTGTCGATGGTCGAGGCGGCGGCCGGCGACTGACGCCGTCAGCCGAGCAGCTCCTCGATCGGCAGTATTCGCAGGTCGTCCGACTCGCCCACGATGACCCGCAGCGCCGGGAAATAGGCCGTCAGCACCCGCCGGCACCTGTCGCACGGCCCGACGACCGCCCGGCCCCGGTCGGTGACCGAGACGATCGTCTCCAGCTCGGTCACGCCCTGCGTGGCGGCGGCGCCGATCACGACCAGCTCCGCGCAGGTGTCCCCGCTGTCGTGCTGGACGTTCACGCCGGAGAACACCCGACCGTCGGCGGTCCGGGCGGCCGACGCGCCGGTATGGCGCTGGCTGCGGCACCGCAGCTTGGCGACCGCCGTGGCGGCCTGCACCAGCGCCCGATCAGTGTCCCGCAGCTCCATTCCGGCCCCCAGCGCTCGACGTCGGCCGCAACTGTAGACCGCCGTCGACGCACCGAGGCACCCACGCGCGGTAACCCAGGGGCGGCCCGCCGCCGGGCTGCCTATCCTTGGGCACGACATGCAGAATCCAGCCTCCTCCGCCGCGACCGATCCCGTCCGCGACCTGCACCGCCGCCTCAGTCCCCTGATGTTCCGTGACCAGCGCCGGCTCCAGCGGCGGCTGGACGGTGCCCGCAAGCTGCGTGACCCGCAGCGCCGGGAGGCGGCCCTGACCGAGATCACCGCCGAGCTGGCCCGGGCCGAGCAGCGGCTGGCCGCCCGGCAGGCGGCGGTGCCGGTGATCACGTACCCGGCGGGTTTGCCGGTCAGTGAGCGCAAGGACGACATCGCCGCCGCCATCCGCGATCACCAGGTGGTGATCGTGGCCGGCGAGACCGGTTCCGGTAAGACGACCCAGCTCCCCAAGATCTGCCTGGAGCTGGGGCGCGGCATCAACGGCCTGATCGGGCACACCCAGCCCCGGCGGCTGGCCGCCCGGACGGTGGCCGACCGCATCGCCGACGAGCTGGGCACCGAGCTGGGTGACGTGGTCGGCTACAAGGTGCGCTTCACCGACCAGGTGAGCGAGCGCAGCCTGGTCAAGCTGATGACCGACGGCATCCTGCTGGCTGAGTTGCAGACCGACCGGATGCTGCGCCAGTACGACACGCTGATCATCGACGAGGCGCACGAGCGCAGCCTCAACATCGACTTCATCCTCGGGTACCTGCGGGAGCTGCTGCCCCGGCGACCGGACCTCAAGGTGATCATCACCTCGGCGACCATCGAGACCGACCGCTTCGCCCGGCACTTCGCCGGGCCGCCCACGGCGGACGAGCCGGCGGGCGTACCGGCGCCGGTCGTCGAGGTCTCCGGACGCACCTACCCCGTGGAGGTGCGCTACCGGCCGCTGGTCGAGGTGGCCGAGGGTGAGGAGGACGGCGACGCCGACGAGGAGAACGTCCGCGACCAGATCCAGGCGATCGGCGACGCCGTCGAGGAGTTGTCGGCCGAGGGGCCGGGCGACATCCTGGTCTTCCTCAGTGGTGAACGGGAGATCCGCGACACCGCCGACGCCCTCGGCAAGCTGGTGCAGAAGAAGCGGTCCCTGCTCGGCACCGAGATCCTGCCGCTGTACGCGCGGTTGTCCTCCGCCGAGCAGCACCGCGTCTTCGCCGCGCACAGCTCGCGCCGGGTGGTGCTCGCCACCAACGTCGCGGAGACCTCGCTGACCGTGCCGGGGATCAAGTACGTGGTGGACCCGGGCACCGCCCGCATCTCCCGCTACTCCAGCCGGCTCAAGGTGCAGCGGCTGCCGATCGAGCCGGTCTCGCAGGCGTCGGCCAACCAGCGCAAGGGACGCTGCGGTCGTACCTCGGACGGCATCTGCATCCGCCTCTACGACGAGCAGGACTTCCTGTCCCGGCCCGAGTTCACCGACCCGGAGATCCTGCGCACCAACCTGGCGTCGGTCATCCTCCAGATGACCGCGATCGGGCTGGGCGACCTGGCCGCGTTCCCGTTCATCGACCCGCCGGACAAGCGCAACATCACCGACGGCGTCAGCCTGCTGCACGAGCTGGGCGCGCTGGACCCGACCGAGGCCGACCCGGCGAAGCGCCTCACCGCGCTGGGCCGGCGGCTGGCCCAGCTACCGGTCGACCCGCGGTTGGCCCGGATGGTGGTCGAGGGCGAGCGCAACGGCTGCGCCACCGAGATCCTGGTGATCGCCGCCGCGCTCTCCATCCAGGACCCCCGCGAGCGCCCGGCGGAGAAGCAGGCCCAGGCCGACCAGGCGCACGCCCGGTTCGCCGACAAGGAGTCCGACTTTGTCGCGTACCTCAATCTGTGGCGTTACCTGCGGGAGCAGCAGCGGGAGCTGTCCTCCAGCGCGTTCCGCCGGATGTGCAGGGCGGAGTACCTGAACTACCTGCGGATTCGCGAGTGGCAGGACATCGTCAGCCAACTGCGCCAGGTGCTGCGTACCCCGGCCGAGGGCGACCGACGCGGTGGGCGGCCGGCGCGCGACTCCTCGGCCGACGCGGACGCCGGCGGGAGTGCGGGCCGCCGAGGTGGCGCGGACCTGCCGGAGGAGATCGACATCCCGAATGTGCACCAGTCCCTGCTGCCCGGCCTGCTGTCGCACATCGGCCTCAAGGACGCCCAGAAGCACGAGTACCTGGGCGCGCGGGGCGCGAAGTTCGCACTGTTCCCCGGCTCGGCGCTGTTCAAGAAGCCGCCGCGCTGGGTGATGGCCGCCGAACTGGTGGAGACCTCCCGGCTGTGGGGACGCATCGCCGGGCGGGTCGAGCCGGAGTGGGTCGAACCGCTCGCGCAGCACCTGGTCAAGCGCAGCTACAGCGAGCCGCACTGGGAGAAGACGCAGGCTGCGGTGATGGCCTACGAGAAGGTCACCCTGTACGGCATCCCGCTGGTCAGCTCTCGGAAGGTCAACTTCGGGCGGATCGACCCGACGCTGAGCCGGGAACTGTTCATCCGGCACGCCCTCGTCGAGGGCGACTGGCAGACCCACCACCGGTTCTGGGTCGACAACAAGCGGCTGCTGGGCGAGATCGAGGAGTTGGAGAGCCGGGCCCGCCGCCGGGACATCCTGGTCGACGACGAAACCATCTTCGGCTTCTACGATCAGCGGATCCCCGCCGACGTGGTCTCCGGCCGGCACTTCGACACCTGGTGGAAGACGACCCGCCGGGAGCAGCCCGACCTGCTCACCTTCACCCGCGACGTGCTGATCAACGACGGCCGGGCCGGGGTGGACGAGAGCGACTACCCCGACGAGTGGCGGGCCGACGGGGTGCGTCTGCCGCTGACCTACCGCTTCGAGCCGGGGACGCCGACCGACGGCGTCACCGTGGACATCCCGCTGCCGCTGCTCAACCAGGTGCCGGCCGAGAGCTTCGACTGGCAGGTGCCGGGGCTGCGCGAGGAGACGGTGATCGCGCTGATCCGCTCGCTGCCCAAGGCGATCCGACGCAACTTCGTGCCGGTGCCGGACTACGCGCGGGCCGCGCTCGCCGCGATCACCCCCGGGGAGACGTCGCTGTTGGACGCGCTCACCCGTGAGTTGCGGCGGATGACCGGGGTCACCGTGCCCCGCGACGCGTGGGAGCCGGGCAAGCTACCGGCGCACCTGCGGGTGACCTTCCGAATCCTCGGCGACGACGAGAAGCCGGTCGCCGAGGGCAAGGATCTGCCGGCCCTGCAACGTCAACTACGTCAGGAGGTACGCCAGGTCGTGGCGGCCGCCGCGCCCGAGGTCGCCCGCACCGGCCTGCGTGAGTGGAGCATCGGCACGCTGCCCCGGACCATCGAGCAGGTCCGCGCCGGCTACGCGGTGACCGCGTACCCGGCGCTGGTCGACGAGGGTGCCACGGTCGGGGTGAAGATCTTCGACTCCCCCGCCGAGGCGGAGGCGGCGCACTGGGCGGGCACCCGCCGGCTCCTGCGGCTCACCGTGCCGTCCCCGGCCCGGTTCCTGCAGAGGCGGTTGAGCAACGAGGCGAAGCTCGCGCTGAGCCGCAACCCGCACGGCGGCGTGCAGGAGTTGATCGAGGACGCGGCCGGCGCGGCCATCGACCGGCTCATCGACGCCGCCGGTGGGCCGGCGTGGGACGCCGACGGCTTCGCCGCGCTGCGCGAGAAGGTCCGTGCCGACCTGGTCGACACCGTCGTCGAGGTGATGGACCGGGTCCGCAGGGTCCTCGCCGCCGCGTACGCGGTGGAGCAGCGGCTCGGCGCGACACGTAACCTGGCCGTGGTGGCGGCGCTGGCCGACATCCGCAAGCAGCTCGCCGGCCTGGTGCACGCCGGTTTCATCACCGAGACCGGGTACGCCCGCCTGCCCGACCTGCTCCGCTACCTCACCGCCGTCGAACGCCGACTCGACCGCCTCGGCGGCAACCCGCAGCGGGACCGTCAACAGCAGGACCGGATCGCGGTGGTGCAGAAGGAGTACGACGACCTGCTCGCCGCCCTGCCGTCCGCGCGTCGACAGGAGGCAGCCGTACGACAGATCCGCTGGATGATCGAGGAGTTGCGGGTGAACGTCTTCGCCCAGGCGGTGGGCACCCCGTACCCCGTCTCGGAGCAGCGGATCTACCGGGCGATGGACGACGCCGAGGGGCGCTGAGCCGGCACGACGTGGCCCGGTCGCAGCGGCAGCCGGGCCCTGGGGCTGGCTCAGCCCAGTGGCTCCACGCCGGGCGGCAGCTCGCCCCGGTCGCTCGCGGACTGGACGTAGTCGAGCAGGATGCGCCGGAGTTCCCGGCCGGCGTGCGTCGGCACGACGTCGCGGCGGCGGGCCACCGCGATGGTCCGCCGCACCCCGGGGGGCGCCAGCGGCGTGATGCGGACGCCGGGCCGGCGGGCCAGCACGATGCCCGGCACCAGGGCGATGCCGAGCCCCGCCTCGACGAAGCTGAGGACGGCGTCCATCTCGCCGCCGTCCACCGCGAAGCTCGGTTCGAAGCCCGCCGCCCGGCACGCCTGGATGGTGGCGTCGCGCAGGTCGTAGCCCTCCCGGAACATCACCATCGGCTGGTCCCGCAGGTCGGTGATGCGCAGCTCCCCGGTGCTCGACGCGGTCGGCACCTCGCCCACCGAGGCCACCACCAGGCTCTCGCGCAGGATCGGGTCGACACGCAGGCCCGGGTCGGCGCCCTGCGACGGCATGATGATCAGGGCCAGGTCGAGGTCACCGCGCAGCAGGTTACGGACGAGATCCTGGGATCCACCCTCCTCGACGCGGAGGTCGACGGTGGGGTGCGCGTCGCGGAACCGGCGCAGCACCGGCGGGGCGAGCGAGGTGGCCAGGCTCGGGGTGGCCCCGAGCCGTACCCGCCCTCGGCGCAGCCCGACCAGCTCCTGCACCTCCCGGGTCGCGGTCTCCACGTCGGCGAGGATCCGGGTCGCCAACGGCAGGAGCACCTCCCCGGCTGCGGTGAGGGCGATGTTGCCCCTTAGCCGTTCGAACAGCGGGGCGCCGAGGTCGGTCTCCAAGGCGTGAATTTGCTTACTCAATGAGGGCTGGGTTATGCCAACGATGTCGGCGGCTTGGGTGAAATGTCGTACTTCGGCCACCGCGACGAAGTACCGGAGCTGATGGAGCTGCATCTACATAGCCTACGGCTATCAACGCTACGAGTTCGATGCATTGGACGACTGATCAAAGTGCTCCTAGCGTCGGTTCCGTGGTAATGACGAAAACTCGGTCGCCCATCCGCTCGAACGTCGGCCTCAAGGCCGTCATGGCGGTGACGGGCATCCTGCTGGTGCTGTTCCTGATCGCGCACATGCTCGGGAACCTGAAGGTGTTCACGGGGGAGACCTCGTTCGACCACTATGCGCACTGGCTGCGCGACATCGGCAAGCCGCTGCTGCCCGGCGTCTGGTTCCTGTGGATCCTGCGCACCGTCCTCGTGGTGGCCGTCGTCGCCCACATCTGGGCCGCCACCGTGCTGGCGCTGCGGGCCCGCGCCGCCCGCCCGGTGAAGTACGCCCACCGCAAGAAGGTCCGGGGCAGCTACGCGGCCCGCACCATGCGCTGGGGTGGCGTGATCATCCTGCTGTTCGTGATCTACCACCTCCTGGACCTGACCACCGGCACGCTCAACCCGGTCGGCACCGAGGGCAAGCCCTACGGCAACGTCGTCGCCGACTTCGCGCCGGAGCGCTGGTACGTCACGCTCTTCTACGCCCTGGCGATCGTCACGCTCGGCTTCCACCTGCGGCACGGCGCGTTCAGCGCGTTCCGCAGCCTCGGCCAGCAGACGCCCCGGGGCGAGCGCCGGGCGCGCAGCGCCGCGCTCGTCTTCGCCGTGGCGCTCTGCGCCGGATACCTGGTGGTCCCGTTCGCCGTACTCACCGGATTGGTGTCCTGACATGGAACTCTTCACCGAAGGCGACCCGATCGCCGACACGAAGGCGCCCACCGGCCCGGTCGAGAAGCGCTGGGAGACCCGGCGCTTCGAGGCCAAGCTGGTCAACCCGGCCAACCGCCGCAAGATGACGGTGATCGTGGTCGGCACCGGCCTGGCCGGCGGATCGGCCGCGGCGACACTGGCCGAGCAGGGCTACCACGTCAAGTCCTACTGCTACCAGGACAGCCCGCGCCGGGCGCACTCGATCGCCGCGCAGGGCGGCATCAACGCCGCGAAGAACTACCGCAACGACGGCGACTCGGTGCACCGGCTCTTCTACGACACCGTCAAGGGCGGCGACTTCCGCTCCCGGGAGTCGAACGTGCACCGCCTGGCCGAGGTGTCGGTCAACATCATCGACCAGTGCGTCGCCCAGGGCGTGCCGTTCGCCCGCGAGTACGGCGGCCTGCTGGACACCCGCTCCTTCGGTGGCGCCCAGGTGCAGCGCACCTTCTACGCCCGGGGTCAGACGGGTCAGCAGCTGCTGCTCGGCGCGTACCAGGCCCTGGAGCGGCAGATCGGCCTGGGCACCGTGGAGATGAACGCCCGGCACGAGATGCTGGAGCTGGTCATCGTCGACGGCAAGGCCCGCGGCATCGTCGTCCGGGACCTGGTCACCGGCGAGATCAGCACCGAGATGGCCGACGCGGTCGTGCTCGCCTCCGGCGGTTACGGCAACGTCTTCTACCTCTCCACCAACGCCAAGGGCTGCAACGTCACCGCCACCTGGCGGGCGCACCGCAAGGGCGCGTACTTCGCCAACCCCTGCTACACGCAGATCCACCCGACCTGCATCCCCGTCTCCGGCGACCACCAGTCGAAGCTGACCCTGATGAGCGAGTCGCTGCGCAACGACGGCCGGGTGTGGGTGCCCAAGAGCAAGGGCGACGACCGCAACCCGCGCGACATTCCGGAGGACGAGCGGGACTACTACCTGGAGCGGATCTACCCCTCCTTCGGCAACCTGGTCCCCCGCGACATCGCCTCCCGCGCCGCCAAGAACGTGTGCGACGAGGGCCGGGGCGTCGGTCCGACCAAGCTCGGCGTCTACCTCGACTTCGCCGACGCCATCGACCGGCTGGGCCGCAAGGCCATCGAGGCCAAGTACGGCAACCTCTTCGAGATGTACGAGCGGATCACCGGCGAGGACCCGTACGAGGTGCCGATGCGCATCTACCCCGCCGTGCACTACACGATGGGTGGCCTGTGGGTCGACTACGACCTCCAGTCGAGCATCCCGGGCCTGTTCGTGATCGGCGAGGCCAACTTCTCGGACCACGGCGCGAACCGGCTCGGCGCCTCGGCGCTGATGCAGGGCCTCGCCGACGGCTACTTCGTGCTGCCCACCACCATCGCCAACTACCTGGCCTCGGGCCCCCTGGAGAAGGTCGACGCCAGCCACCCGTCGGCGGTCGAGGCGCGTACCGACGTCGAGGACCGGATCCAGCGGCTGCTGGCCGTCGACGGCGACCGGACCGTGGACTCGTTCCACCGCGAGCTGGGCCAGATCATGTGGGAGCACTGCGGCATGGAGCGCAGTGAGGCCGGACTGCGCAAGGCGATCGGTGAGATCCGCGACCTGCGTGAGCAGTTCTGGCAGCGGGTCAAGGTGTCCGGCACCGGCGAGGAGCTGAACCAGTCGCTGGAGAAGGCCGGCCGGGTGGCCGACTTCTTCGAGCTGGCCGAGCTGATGTGCATCGACGCCCTGCACCGCGAGGAGTCCTGCGGCGGCCACTTCCGGGCCGAGCACCAGACCCCCGACGGGGAGGCGCAGCGCGACGACGACCGGTTCGCGTACGTGGCGGCCTGGGAGTTCACCGCCACCGGTGAGCCGTCGGTGCTGCACAAGGAAGACCTGAAGTTCGAATACGTCCACCCCACGCAGCGGAGCTACAAGTGAACCTGACCCTGCGCATCTGGCGCCAGAAGGGCCCTGAGGACAAGGGTCGGATGGTGACCTACCCGGTCGACGACGTGTCCCCGGACATGTCGTTCCTGGAGATGCTCGACGTGCTCAACGAGCGGCTGATCCTCGACGGCGAGGACCCGGTGGCGTTCGACCACGACTGCCGCGAGGGCATCTGCGGCATGTGCGGCCTCATGATCAACGGGGACGCGCACGGGCCGCGGCGCGGCACCACGGCGTGCCAGTTGCACATGCGGCAGTTCAAGGACGGCGAGACGATCGACATCGAGCCGTGGCGGGCGAGCGCCTTCCCGGTCATCAAGGACCTGGTGGTCAACCGGGGCGCCTTCGACAAGATCATCGCCGCCGGTGGCTACATCACCGCACCGACCGGCAGCGCGCCCGAGGCACACTCCACCCCGGTCGCCAAGGCCAACGCGGACGCCGCCTTCGAGTCGGCGGCCTGCATCGGCTGCGGCGCGTGCGTGGCGGCCTGCCCGAACGGCTCGGGCATGCTCTTCACCGCCGCCAAGCTCACCCAACTCTCGCTGCTGCCGCAGGGCCAGCCGGAGCGCTACACCCGGGTGATCGGCATGGTCGACGCGCACGACGAGGCCGGCTTCGGCGGCTGCACCAACGCCGGCGAGTGCACGGTGGCCTGCCCGAAGGGCATCCCGCTGAACACGATCGGCCGCCTCAACCGCGACTACCTGTCGGCCACCACGAAGGGCGGCAACACCCCCGGCTCCTGACGCGGCAGATCGACCCCGTTTCGCCGAAGTGGCGGTGTCCGAGCGCGCGGATGCCGCCGCATCGGCGAAACGGGGTCGATCATGTGTGGCCGAGCCCCTCGGCGTACCTGCCGATGCAGTCCCGCACGCCGATCGAGTGACGCGCCCGCTGGTCGCCGCCGGTTCAACTCCTCCTCCCCGGGTAGCAGTCAGACAGGACCGAGGGAGGGCAGCCGGACATGAAGGCGTTGACCTGGCAGGGCAAGCGGGACGTACGGGTCGAGGACGTGCCCGATCCTCGGATCGAAAAGCCGACCGACGCGATCGTCAAGATCACGTCGACGGCGATCTGCGGCTCGGATCTGCACCTGTACGAGGTGCTGGGGCCGTACCTGAAGCCCGGCGACATCCTGGGGCACGAGCCGATGGGAATCGTCGAGGAGGTCGGGTCGGAGGTGACCGGACTCAAGCCCGGCGACCGGGTAGTGGTGCCGTTCAACATCTCGTGCGGTAGCTGCTGGATGTGCCGACGTCAGCTCTACGCCCAGTGCGAGACGACCCAGGTGACCAGCGAGGGCAAGGGCGCGGCGCTGTTCGGCTACACCTCCCTCTACGGTTCGGTGCCCGGCGCCCAGGCCGAGTACCTGCGCGTTCCGCAGGCCCAGTTCGGGCCGATCAGGATCCCGCAGACCGGCCCGGACGAGCGCTACCTCTACCTCTCCGACATCCTGCCCACCGCCTGGCAGGCGGTGAAGTACGCCGACACCCCACCCGGCGGCACCCTGGCCGTCTTCGGGCTGGGCCCGGTCGGCCAGTTCTGCGCCCGCATCGGCCGCCATCTCGGCGCCAAGCGGGTGATCGGGCTGGACCTGGTGCCCGAGCGGCTGGAGCTGGCCCGCCGGCACGGCATCGAGGTGCTCGACGTACGCGAGTTGTCCGACGTGCCGGGCGCACTGATCGACCTGGTCGACGGGCGTGGTCCGGACGCCGTCATCGACGCCGTCGGCATGGAGGCGCACGGCTCCCCGGTCGGCAAGCTGGCCCACGCGGCCGTCGGCCTGCTGCCGGACAAGCTCGCCCAGACGATGACGGACCGGGTCGGCACGGACCGGCTCGCCGTCCTGCACGCCGCCGTCAAGGCGGTCCGTCGCGGCGGCACCGTCTCGCTCTCCGGGGTGTACGGGGGCGAGGCCGACCCGATGCCGATGATGGAAATGTTCGACCGGGGCATCCAACTGCGCATGGGGCAGTGCCACGTGCGCCGCTGGGTCGACGAGCTCATGCCGCTGCTCTCCGGCGACGACGACCCGCTGGGCGTGGAGGATCTGCGCACCCACCGGCTGCCGCTGAGCGACGCGCCGCGCGCGTACGACATGTTCCAGAAGAAGGAGGACGGCTGCATCAAGGTGGTCCTGGCTCCGTGAGCCGGGTGGTGGTGGTCGCGGGCGCGAGCAGCGGGATCGGCCGGGCGACCGCCCGGGCATTCGGTGGGCCGGCTGAACGTGGTGCTGCGGGCGGGCTTCACGGTGCTGCCGGGCGTCTACGACGTCCTCGTCGGACCGTTGATGCGGCTCGCGGGCCTGACGCGGCGCGGTCGGCGCCGTGCTGCGCCGACGGCTCGGATGACACTGTTCGGGACTGTTCGGAACCTTTCCCGGAGGCATCGTGAATAGATCAACTCGCCTAGGGTGGTGGGCCGGCAAGCGCTCCGGCGCCCCCGACGGGAGAGACGATTGACCATCCGACCGAACCGCAGGACAGCACTCGGACTGGGCACAGTGGCCACCGCCGGTACGGTGCTCGGCGCTGCCGCTGCCACCCAGGCCAGCGCAACCGAGAGCACCGAGGGCACGCCGACCACCCCGGCTCGGGCTGCCAACCGGGTCGCTGCCGCCTTCACCCGGCACCGCACCAAGGCCGGCGGCAACTGGCAGGCGTACGTCAGCGTGGCCGACCCGGCGGGCGCGCCGGTCGTCGCGGTGGCGGCGGACGCGGACCGGACGATCGAGGCGTACAGCGTCAACAAGATCGCGGTGGCCACGGCGGTGTTGGACAAGGTCGACCGTGGGCTGCTGACGCTGGACCAGCGGGTCGAGGTGACCGCCGCGATCGTGGTGCCGGGTGGTGACGGCATCTTCAGCCTGGACGGCGCGTACCCGAGCAGCGTGACGCTGGGGCACGTGCTGGCGAACCTGCTGACCGTCTCGGACGACACGGCGGTACGGCTGTGCGGGCTGGTCGCCCCGGCCGCCCAGATCAACTCGATCCTGGTCGCCAAGGGTTTCCCGAACACCCAGGTCGAGCCGGTCGCCAACCCGAACCGGTTCCTCCTCGGCACCAGCACTCCCCGGGAGACGCACGACCTGCTCCGCGCCCTGGTCGGCGGCACGCCTGCTCTCGCCGTCCTCGACGGCGCACCTGCTCGGGCTGCTGCGTTCCCCGGTGGCCTTCACGGACGGCATCCGGCGCACCATGTCCTCCGACGAGCGGGCCCGCATCGCCACCAAGGCCGGCTGGTTCGCCGACGCCCGGCACGAGGCCGGGGTGATCTTCGACCGGTCCGGCGCGGCGGTGCTCACCTACGCCCTCTTCGCCGACGGGCAGGCCGACGCGGACAACTTCGGCGCGACCCATCCGGCGGTGCGGGCCCGGGCCGCCATGGGTCCGAAGTTCCTCGCCGCGGTGGACCGCCTCGGCGGCACGGGCACCGCGTACCGGACAACCGTCCAACGGCCCAGCAACGGCGGCTGACCTCGCCCCGGGGGCGGGAGTCGTCCGGGGGAACTACCGTGTACTGCGGGACTCGGCGGAGGGACGGCGATGGCGCCAGCGGGACGCACGGACGGGCAAGGGTCACTCGGGCGACGGATGCGGGCGACGGCGGGGTTGGCCGCGCTGGCCGGCCTGGCCTGGGTGGCCCGGGACGTGCCGGCGGCGCTGGGCGGCCGGCTCGCCGGGGCCCGCGCCGAGCGCGCGGCCCGCTCGCCCCAGTTCCGCGACGGCACCTTCCACAACCAGGCCGACGTTCGCACGATGGTCGCCGCCGAGCCGGGTCGCAACCTGGTCCGCGAACTGATCTTCGGCAAGCAGAAGCGGCGGCCCACCACGTCCGTGCCGCTCGTGCGGCCCGAAGCATCGCCCGCCGCCGACACCGCCGACGAGCTGAACATCGTCTGGTACGGCCACGCGTCGGCGCTCATCGAGATCGAGGGCCGGCGGGTCCTGCTCGACCCGGTGTGGAGCGACCGCTGCTCGCCGTCCGGCATGGTCGGCCCGCGCCGTCTGCACGAGCCGCCGGTACGCCTGGACGAGCTACCCCCACTGGACGCCATCCTGATCTCCCACGACCACTACGACCACCTCGACATGTCCACCGTGCGGGCGCTGGTGGCCGGGCAGTCGGCACCGTTCGTGGTGCCGCTGGGTGTGGGCGCCCACCTGGACCGGTGGGGGGTGCCCGCCGAACGGATCATCGAGCTGGACTGGTCCGAGTCGCACCGGGTCGACGGTTTGGAGATCACGGCCACCGCCGCGCAGCACTTCTCCGGTCGCGGACTGCGCCGCGACGGCACGCTCTGGAGCTCCTGGGTGGTCGCCGGGGCACGACGCAGGGTCTTCTACACCGGCGACTCCGGCTACTTCTCCGGGTACGCGGCGATCGGCGCCCAGCACGGGCCGTTCGACGTGACGCTGATGCAGATCGGCGCGTACGACCGGGCGTGGCCGACGATCCACATGTTCCCCGAGGAGGCGGTCGACGCCCACCTGGACCTGCGCGGCGGACTGTTCATCCCGGTGCACTGGGCGACGTTCAACCTGGCCCTGCACGACTGGTCGGAGCCGGTGAACCGGCTGTGGGCCGAGGCGAAGGCCCGGGACGTACGACTCGCCGTGCCCCGCCCGGGCGAGCGGGTCGTGGTCGACGACCCGCCCGCCGTCGACGGGTGGTGGCAGTCCGTCGCCTGAGCGGTTCGGCCTGAGCTGGATCAGAGCACGAAGGCGTCGGTCCAGAGCGCGCCGGAGCGACCGGAGAGCGCGTCCAGCATGGCGACCGCCTGGCCGTCGGTGAGCTGCGCGACGAAGTCCACGATGGCGCGTCCCCGGGCGCGGCCGATCCGGTGCGGGGTGCGCGGGTGCAGTTCGGCCTCGGCCAGCTCGACCAGGTCGTGCAGCCGGCGGGGCAGGCGGGACTCCTCCTCCGGGTCGAGCAGCCACTCCCACAGCGCCTCGACGAGGGTGCCCAGCAGCCGGGCCTGACCACGCTGGTGCAGGGCCAGATCGGGGCGGGCCAGCACGAACCGGTGGTGGACGAACTTGAGCACCTGCACCTCGTGCCACTGCGCGCAGCCCAACAGCACGTGCCCGGAGCGCACCGACGGCTGGTCGGACACGGTGATCGCCTCGACGAAGCGGGCGGACCAGCGGGCGGAGAACCGCGCCACGTACTGCTCCGCCTCGATCGAACCGTCGAACGGCATCGCGAGCAGCCCGTCCACCAGTTCCTCGCGGACATGCTCGACGGCAGCCGCGAACGCGTCGTCGTCGGCGATCCAGGCGTCCTTGCGGTGCAGTTGCCGGCGTAGCCGCTCGATGGCCGCGCCGGGCCGGCGGGCCGAGGTGGCCAGCGCCGCGTCGGTGATCGCCCGGAAGTGCCCGCTCTCGCGCTGCCAGGCCATCAGCTCGGCGGACACCGCGCCCTGCTGGAGCACACCGACCCGGTAGAAGTCCTCCACGTCGTGGATCGCGTACGCGATGTCGTCGGCAGTGTCCATGACGGACGCCTCGACGGTCTGCTGCCAGTCCGGAATGCGGCCGACGAACGGCTCCCGGGCCTGCCGCAGGTCGTCCAGCTCGGTCCGGTACGCCCCGAACTTCAACGAGCCGCTCTCCGGGTCGTCGGGTGGCGGGGTGGCGCCGCGCGGCGGCGGATCGAGCAGGCGCGGGTGGGGGTCGGGGTAGTCCAGCCGCGTCCACGGGTACTTCAGCATCGCCGCGCGGACCGCAGCGGTCAGATCCAACCCGGTGGTGGCCGCGCCACGGATCTCGGTGCTCGTGGCGATCCGGTACGACTGCGCGTTGCCCTCGAACCCGTCGGCGAGGCCGAGGCGCTGGCGGGCCAGCCGGTCGAGCACCCGCTCCCCCAGGTGGCCGAACGGCGGGTGGCCGAGGTCGTGGGCGAGAGCGGCGGCCTCCACCACGTCGGGGTCGCAGCCACCGAGCTTGTCCAGCAGGCCGCGCCACCTGTCGTCGGCCGTCAGTCGCTCGGCGATGGCCCGGGCCACCTGGGCGACCTTGAGGCTGTGCGTGAGCCGGTTGTGCACCAGCAACCCGGAGCCGACTGGGCTGATCACCTGGGTGACCCCGCCGAGTCGGGCGAAGAACGGCGAGCCGACGATCCGGTCCCGGTCGGCGCGGAACGGGTTGGCCGTGAGGTCGCCGAGGGCCCGAGCGCTACCGCCGAAGAGCCGCCGGGCGCGCGGCTCCGCAGGTGATTCCATGATCGCCACGCTAGCGCAGGCCCGGCGGGGCCCGTCGACGGATCGACCCGGCACGGGCGCGGAGGCGCGACGGCGCGACGGCGCGACCGGCCGGGCGCGGCGACAGCGGTCGGGGACGCCCGGCAGAATGCAGGCGGTACCCACTTTCGAAGGCGGATCGAGATCGTGACCCAGTCTGTTCATCAGCGGATCGCCGACGAGCTCGGCGTGGCCGAGCGTCAGGTGCGGGCGGCCGTGGAGCTGCTCGACGGCGGCGCCACCGTGCCGTTCATCGCCCGCTACCGCAAGGAGGCCACCGGCCTGCTCGACGACACCCAGCTGCGCACCCTGGAGGAGCGGCTGCGCTACCTGCGGGAGCTGGACGAGCGGCGGGCCGCCGTACTGGAGTCGATCCGCGGCCAGGGCAAGCTGGACGAGGCGCTGGAAGCGCAGATCATGGCCGCCGACTCGAAGTCGCGGCTGGAGGACATCTACCTGCCGTACAAGCCGAAGCGGCGGACCCGGGCGCAGATCGCCCGCGAGGCCGGCCTCGCCCCGCTGGCCGAGACGCTGCTGGCCGACCCGATCCAGGACCCGAAGGCCACGGCCGCCGGGTTCGTCGACGCGGAGAAGGGCGTCGCCGACGCCGCCGCCGCGCTGGAGGGCGCGCGGGCGATCCTGATCGAAATCTTCGCCGAGGACGCCGACCTGATCGGCACGCTGCGCGAGCAGATGTGGTCGCGGGGCCGCCTGGTGTCCCGGGTACGCGATGGTCAGGAGACGGCCGGCGCGAAGTTCGCCGACTACTTCGACTTCTCCGAGCCGTACCCGAAGCTGCCCTCGCACCGGATCCTGGCGATGTTCCGGGGCGAGAAGGAAGGTGTGCTCGACCTGACCATGGAGCCCGAGGAGGCCGGCGAGGCCGACGCCGTGCCGACGGGCCCGAGCCGGTACGAGGCGGTGATCGCCGGCCGGTTCGGTGTGTCCGACGCCGGCCGCCCCGCCGACCGCTGGCTGGCCGACACGGTCCGCTGGGCGTGGCGTACCCGGATCCTCATCCACCTCGGGGCCGACCTGCGGATGCGGCTGTGGCAGGCCGCCGAGGAGGAGGCCGTACGGGTCTTCGCGACCAACCTGCGCGACCTGCTGCTCGCCGCGCCGGCCGGTACCCGACCCACGATGGGTCTGGACCCGGGCCTGCGGACCGGGGTGAAGGTGGCCGTGGTCGACGCCACCGGCAAGGTCCTCACCACCGACACCATCTACCCGCACGAGCCGCGCCGGCAGTGGGACGCGTCGATCGAGACCCTCGCCCGACTGGCCGGGGCGCACGGGGTGGAGCTGATCGCGATCGGCAACGGCACCGCCTCCCGCGAGACCGACAAGCTGGCCGCTGACCTGATCAAGCGGCACCCGCAGCTCAACCTGACGAAGGTGATGGTCTCCGAGGCCGGCGCGTCGGTCTACTCCGCCTCCGCGTACGCCTCGCAGGAGCTGCCCGGGATGGACGTGTCGCTGCGCGGCGCGGTATCCATCGCCCGCCGCCTCCAGGACCCGCTCGCCGAGCTGGTCAAGATCGACCCACGGTCGATCGGCGTCGGCCAGTACCAGCACGACCTGTCCGAGGTGAAGCTGTCCCGGTCGCTGGACGCGGTCGTGGAGGACTGCGTCAACGCGGTCGGGGTGGACGTCAACACCGCGTCCGCGCCGCTGCTGACCCGGGTCTCCGGGATCGGGGCCGGGCTGGCCGAGAACATCGTGCTGCACCGGGACGCCAACGGGCCGTTCCGGTCACGGACCGAGCTGAAGAAGGTGGCCCGGCTCGGGCCGAAGGCGTTCGAGCAGTGCGCCGGCTTCCTGCGCATCCCCGACGGGGACGACCCGCTGGACTCGTCCAGCGTGCACCCCGAGGCGTACCCGGTGGTGCGGCGCATCCTCGCCAGCACCGGGCAGGACCTGCGCGCGGTGATCGGCAGGAGCGCCATCCTGCGCGGGCTGCGCGCCACCGACTTCGTCGACGACCGGTTCGGCCTGCCCACCGTCACCGACATCCTCGCCGAGCTGGAGAAGCCGGGCCGTGACCCCCGCCCGGAATTCCGCACTGCGACCTTCGTCGAGGGCGTGGAGAAGATCAGCGACCTGACGCCGGGCATGGTGCTGGAGGGCGTGGTCACCAACGTGGCCGCCTTCGGCGCGTTCGTGGACGTCGGGGTGCACCAGGACGGCCTCGTGCACGTGTCGGCGATGTCTCGGACGTTCGTGAAGGACCCCCGTGAGGTGGTGAAGTCCGGCGACGTGGTCAAGGTCCGGGTCCTCGACGTGGACGTACCCCGGAAGCGGATCTCGCTGACCCTGCGCCTGGAGGACGAGCCGGCCGCCGGTGGTCGGACGAGCCAGGAGGTGCGCGGCGGCCCGGCGCAGCGCGGACCGCAGGCTGGTCGCGGCGGACAGGGCGGTCACGGCGGGCCCGGTGGCGGTCACGGCGGGCCCGGTGGCGGTCACGGCGGGCCCGGTGGCGGTCACGGCGGGCCCGGTGGCGGCCAGGGCGGGTCCGGTGGTCGCGGCGGGCAGGGCGGGTCCGGTGGCCAGGGCGGATCGGGCGGTCCGAGCGGATCGGGCGGCCAGGGCAGGTCCGGCGGTCGGGGCGGGTCCGGCGGTCGCGGCGGGCAGCAGCGGCAGGGCGGGCCGGCGCCGGCGAACGACGCGATGGCGGAGGCTCTGCGCCGCGCTGGACTGGCCTGATCCCTCAGCCGGCGCGACGAGCGCCCGGGATGCGCACCGCAGGGCGGTTGTCCTCGGCGCCTCCCGCGCTTCGGACGCGCGGAGACCGACTCGCCGGACCATCGGCGGGCACTGTCGAGCTGCCCCATTCGGGGGCGGTGCAGATCTTGGACAGTTTCCGTTCGGCACGGACGGAAACTGTCCAAGATCTGGAGTTGTCGCCCACTCCCGGCGAGCCTGCCCCAGATCTGGGGCAGTTCGACAGGGGGCGGTCGAAGCTCGGGGCCAAGCGCGACCGTCCGGGACCGTGTCACCCCACGGCGAACGGACGGCGGGCGAGCACGTCGACACCAACCCGGTGATGGCCGACACCGCCCGGCACACCCTGCGAGCCGTGCTCGACTGAGTCGGGGCGTACCGTCGGCTCGTGGGTGAGGACGACGGCCGCGAGTGGCGGGAGCGGCAGCAGCGCGCGGTGCGGGCGCACGCCGACGCGGACGCGCGGCGGCGGGCCGCCGAGCAGGCGCAGGCCGCGGAACTGGTGGCCTGGTTCGTGGCCGAGGCCGCCCGGCGCGGGCTGCCCACCACGCGCCTGGTCGCGTTCCATCTGCTGACCGTGCCGGGCGGCCTGCGGGCCCGGCTCCTCGGCGTCGACCCGCAACCCAGCCCGCCACCGCTGGTGGTGGGTGCGGGCGGACGCGACGGCGAGTCGATCCCGTTGCGGACGCTGCTCACCCGGCTGCTCGACGGCGGGACCGACGAGCCAGGTTCCACCACCTGAGCGGCTGCACCACGAGGGTGAGCAGGCCGACGGCGTCGGCGCCACTACCAGTGCGTCCTGGGCCGCGCGGTCGGCCGCCGCCTCCGACTGGTCCTTTCGGAGCGATCACCCTCAGTTGCAGCACCCAGAGGCTCCCTTCGCGCGTTGAGCCCACCGGTGGGCGCGGTTCGCAGCACTGTAGCCGCCGCCGACGAGGGCTCGACGTGAAGAGTCTTCCGGGATCGGCACCCCGCAGCGAGTGGTATATCCCGGAATCGGCATTGAAGAGCCAAAACGCGTGTATGGGAGCCATGCTGGTGGTACAACCGGTTTGTCAGTTTGACCCGGCGACGGCGGGAGTCATCCGAGCATGAGCAAGGTCTACCTCTCCCCGCCCGACGTCGGTCAGCTTGAGGAGTCGTACGCGCTGGCCGCCATCCGCTCCGGGTGGGTCGCGCCGCTGGGTCCGGATGTCGACGCCTTCGAGGCCGAGCTGGCGGAGCGGATCGGGACGTCGTACGCCGTGGCCACCAGCTCCGGGACGGCCGCCCTGCACCTGGCGCTGCTGGCTGTCGGCGCCGGCCCCGGACAGGTGGTCGTCATGCCGACCCTGACCTTCGCGGCCACCGCCAACGCCGCCGTCTACACCGGCGCCGAGCCGATCTTCGTCGATTGCGACCCGACGACCGGCAACATCGACGTGGACCTGCTCGAGTCGCTGCTCGACCGACTCGGCGCCGAGCAACGACGGGTCGCGGCGGTCGTGCCGGTGGACATGTTCGGCGTCTGCGCCGACTACGACCGCCTGCTTCCGGTGTGCGCTCGCGCCGGCCATCCGGTCATCGAGGACGCCGCCGAGGCGCTCGGCGCCACCCGCTCCGGCCGGGCCGCCGGGTCGTTCGGCCGCGCCGGGGTGCTGTCCTTCAACGGCAACAAGATCATGACCACGTCGGGCGGCGGCATGCTGCTCACCGACGACGCCGAGCTCGCGGCCCGCGCCCGATACCTGGCGACCCAGGCGCGACAGCCCGTCGTGCACTACGAACACACCGACATCGGCTACAACTACCGCCTGAGCAACGTGCTCGCGGCGATCGGGAGGGCGCAGCTGTCCCGGCTGGACGGCATGATCCGCCGCCGCCACGAGCTGCGCGACCAGTACGCCAAGCTGTTCGCTGCGGTTCCGGGGGTTCGGCTGCTCGGCGACGGCGATCCGGGCGCGAACTGCTGGCTGACCACCATCGTCGTGGAGCCGGAGATCTCCGGCTGGTGGCCCGGGGAGTTGGCCGCCCACCTCGCCGCACAGGACATCGAGACGCGCCCGGTGTGGAAGCCGATGCACCTGCAACCGGTGCACGCCGGGGCGGAGGCGGTGCTCACCGGCGCGGCGGAGCGGCTCTTCGCCACCGGCCTCACCCTGCCCAGCGGCTCGGCGATGGCCGAACACGAGGGCGAGCGGGTCCGCCGGGTCATCGACGAGTTCCTGGGCCGCCGGTGACCAACGGATTCGCGGTGACCGGCTCCGGCGCCCCGGCCGCCCTGCTGGACGCCTCCTGCCCCGACGTGTACTTCACCGCCGGCTACGGCCGGGCGGCCGCCGAGACCGAGTCGGGCAACTGGCAGACCATCCACGAGCACGACCGACTCATGCTGCCCCACGTGCTGCGGCAGGTGAGCGACACCGACGCCGACGCCGCGAGCCCGTACGGTTACTCAGGTCTGCACGTCGACGTCGGGTGCACCCCCGCTGACCTGGCCCGCTTCTGGTCCCGTGCGGTCGCCCACTGGCGGGACTTCGCCGTCGTCACGCTCTTCCTCCGCTTCTCGCCGCTGGATCCCACCTCGGTCGAGGCGGTCCGAGGGCTCAGCTCCGTCGAGCTGACCCGCCGGGCCGACACCGTCACCGTCGACGTGTCGCAGGGGCCGGACGAGGTGTGGAACGGCATGGAGGGTCGATCCCGCACCGCCATCCGCAAGGCCCGCAGGAGTGGTCTGACCGGCACCGTCCGCCCTGCCCGGCAGGAGGATCTGCTTCCCGGCACGCCGTTCCGCCGGCTCTACGAGTCGACAATGGCCCGGCTGGGCAGCCAGCCCTGGTATCTGTTCCCGGACCGCTACTACCGCCAACTGGCCGCCGGGCTGGACAAGGCGCTGTCCATCGCGGAGATCCGCGACCCGGACGCCACGGTGGTGGCGGCCGCACTCGTACTGCGGCACCGGGACCGGGCCCACTACCACCTGGCCGGGTCCGACCCGCTCGCCGCGCGCGCCGGCGCCAACAACCTGCTGGTCTGGAGCATCCTGGAGTGGGCCGCAGAGCACGGGTGCCGGCTGGTCCATCTCGGCGGCGGCGTCCGTGCCGACGACGGACTCTTCCAGTTCAAGCGCTCCTTCGGCGGTGCCCGCACCCCGTTCTGGACGGGCTCCGCGGTCATCGCCCCGGACCGCTACCGGGAACTGGTCGCCGCGCGGGCCCGACGGCTGGGCCGTACGGCCGAGGACCTGGAGTCCAGCGGCTACTTCCCGGCGTACCGGGCGGGTGGCGCATGAGCACCGCGACACTGGACACGCAACGTCGGGTCAAACGGCTCATCGACGTCGTGGTGAGCCTGACCATCCTGGTCGCGCTCTCTCCGGTGCTGGCCCTGGCCGCAGTCCTGATCCGCCTGCGGCTGGGCGGGCCGGTCCTGTTCCGCCAGCAACGAACCGGCCGGGCGGGCCGCCCGTTCACCGTCTACAAGCTGCGCACGATGACCGACGAGCGCGACGCGCACGGCGTGCTCCTGCCGGACGGCGAACGGTGCAAGGGCATCGGTCTGCTGCTGCGGCGGGCGAGCATCGACGAGCTGCCCCAGCTGGTCAACGTACTGAAGGGTGAGCTCAGCCTGGTCGGGCCACGCCCGCTGCTGCCACGGTACGACCCGTTCTACACCGAACGGGAGCGGCTGCGCTTCGAGGTGCCCCCGGGGATCACCGGGCTGGCGCAGATCCACGGGCGCAACGGGCTGGCCTGGAACGAACGTCTCGAACTGGACGTCGTCTACGTCACGAACTGGTCGCTCGGGCTGGAGCTGCGGATCATCGCCCGCACCGTCCGCGCGGTCCTCACCGGCGCCGGCGTCGCGACGGACCCGTCGGCGCAGATGCTGGACCTCGACCGGGAGCGGATGCTGGCGTGACCGTCCTGATGCCGCGGACCGGCATCGGCACCGTCGACGAGCCGACTGATCCGCACCTCGACGGGATCGTGGAGCTGCTCCGCCAGTGCATACCCGCCGAGTGCGCGGGTCTGACGCCGTACCACGCGGCCACCTTCGCCGCCTTCCTCGGCGCCGCCGTCGCCCCGCCCAGTGCCCTCCGCACGGTCGTGCTCCGCTGCGTCCGCGACTCCTCCCGGGTACGCGCGGTCGCCGACTGGCGGGTGCTGGGCGGGCGACTCTTCCTCAACGGCATAGCGGTCGCCGCCGGGCAGCGGGGACGGGGGTGGGGCGGGCTGCTGCTCGACGACGGGTACGACCTGGCACGGCAACTCGGGTGCGCCGATCTCGCGCTGGACGTCTCGTTGGGAAACCCACTGGCGCGTCGCCTCTACCAGCGACGCGGCTTCACCGACGAGTCGTACGCGCAGTGGACCGAGGTGCGGCTCGATGGAGTCGCCCCTGACCCCACCGTCCGCCTGCTCGACTGGCCGTCGTTCGCGGCGCACCACTCGGCGTACGGCTTCGGTGATCTTCGGATCGGGTCGGCGAACGGCACGACGAGCGTCCGTGTCGTCGGCGCCTCCCTGCGTCTCCCCGCGGACGCACCCGGCCCGGGTCTCGCGGCCGCCCTGGCCGAGGTCGTGCCGACCACCCGCTGCTATCGGATCGGCCCGACCGTCGAGGGCGGAACGACCGACGGCTTCGCTCGTTTCGCCCGGATGTCGCGTCCGGTCGAGCTCCGGGGCTGAGCACAGCGGTCGGCGAGGCGGTACGTGAAAAAGACAAGTGATCAATAAATAGGAGGTATCACTACATAAGGCGTAAAAGCCGCCGATCCCGGCGGCCGAACGATTGGGACGAGGACACATATGCCGCAGCGGCACATCGAAAGAGAACGACGCTCGGAGAGGGCCGGAGCGCGATGGGGGGCGGTGTCTCGGGCGTGTGCTCTCCTCGGCACGGACGCCGGCGCCTGGATCGTCGGGGTTGTGCTGGCCACCTGGGCGCGTTACGAGTTCGACCTCACCACGGGCCAATTGACGCGCGCGGTGACCCTCGGCGGCATCGCGGCGGTCCTGCACGCGGGGTTGGTTCCCGTGCGACGGCTCCGCTCGGGCCGGCACCCCGTCGGCAGCCTCCACGAGGTCCAGCACGTCGCCGGCACGGCGATCATGATCGCGAGCATCCTGACGGTGGGTCTGTTGCCGCTCGCCGAGCGACCGGTACCCGCCAGCACCCCCCTCATCGGCGGCGCCCTGGCAGTGCTGTTCATGCTCGCCGCGCGGTTCGCCTACCGGCACCGCCACGATCTCGCCATGCGCCCCGACGTCCACTCGGCGACGCCGGTGCTGCTGTTCGGCATGGGTGACGCTGGCCAGGGCCTGCTGCGGGCCATGCTCGGCGACCCGCGCGGACGGTACCTGCCGGTCGGCGCGCTGGACGACGATCCGGAAAAACGCGACCTGCGCATCGGCGGGGTACGGGTGCTGGGCGGCCGACACGACGTCGGCGCTGCCGTCCGACGCACCGGCGCCGGCGCCGTGATCTTCTCGGTCGCCAACGCCGACGCCGCCCTGATCCGTCAGATCCGCGAGGCGACCCTCGAGACGGGCGCTGCCTTCAAGGTTCTGCCGCCCGTCCGGGACCTGGTGGACCACCGGATCACCGTCACCGACGTCCGCGACGTGCAGATCAGTGACCTGCTCGGCCGTCGCCAGGTCGTCGCCGACCTGCCGCTGAGCGGCAACAGCCTGACCGGCCTGCGAATCCTGGTCACCGGCGCCGGTGGCTCGATCGGCTCGGAACTCTGCCGACAGGTCATGAAGGCCGACCCGGGTGAGGTGATGATGCTGGACCGCGACGAGACGGCCCTGCACAGCCTCCAGATGTCGCTGGCCGGGCGTGCCCTGCTCGACGGCCCGGAGCTGATCCTCGCCGACCTCCGCGACGACGAGGGCATCCGCCGGATCATCCGGGAACGCCGGCCGGACGTCATCTTCCACGCGGCGGCGCTCAAGCACCTCACCCTGCTCCAGCGGCATCCCGGCGAGGCGGTCAAGACGAACGTCTGGGGCACCCTGTCGGTGCTCGACGCCTGTCGGGACGTGGCCAAGTTCGTGAACATCTCCACGGACAAGGCGGCCAACCCGATCAGCGTCCTCGGTTACTCGAAGCGGATCACCGAGCTGCTGACCGCGCACGCCGCGTCACGGTTTCCGGGCACGTTCCTCAGTGTTCGGTTCGGCAACGTGTTGAGCAGCCGGGGCTCGGTGGTGACAGCATTCCAACGGCAGATCGAGGCCGGGAACCCTCTGACCGTCACCCACCCGGACGTGACCCGCTATCTCATGACCGTCCAGGAAGCCGTCCATCTGGTCCTCCAGGCCACCGAGATCGGTCGGAACGGGGAGGCTCTGGTACTGGACATGGGCGAGCCGGTGCGGATCGCCGACCTGGCCCGGCAGATGGCCGACCACGCCACCAGCAGCGTTCCGATCGTCTACACCGGCCTGCGGGCGGGCGAGAAGCTGCACGAGGACCTGCTCGGGGCCGGCGAGATCGACACCCGGCCGCTGCATCCTCTGGTGTCGCACGTGACGGTGCCGACGCTGGACCCGATGGAGGTGCGCGGGCTCGACCCGTACGCCGAGCCGACGAAGGTCGTCGAGCAACTCGCCCTGCTCTGCGCCCAGCCAACGCCTCCGGTGGTGAACGGTCCGCTGGGCGTACCGCTGCAGTCACGCTGACGATGGCCACAGGGCCGGCCACTGCGGTTCGCGGTGACCGGCCCTGTCGGCTGTCTGGCTCGGCGCTGCCTGACTCAGCGCTGCCTGACTCAGCGCTGTCTGGCTCGGCGCTGTCTGGTTCAGCGGCGGATGCCCGCCCAGTCGTGGTGCCGGCGGACGGTGGAGAGGATGAAGTCGACGACCCGCCGGGAGGTGTCCGGCACCTGGTAGTCCAGCGGGCAGGGAACCCCCTGCGCGGCGACCTGGGCAACGGTCACCTCGACCGCCTCGACCACGCCCTGCGGGTCGAGACCGGTCATGATGATGCCGCCGACGTCGAGCGCCTCCGGCCGTTCGATCGACTCGCGCAACGTCACCGCAGGGAAGCCGAGGATGGCCGCCTCCTCGCTGACGGTCCCGCTGTCCGACAGGGTGCAGTACGCCATGGTCTGCAGGTGCACGTAGTCGAGCAGGCCGAACGGCTCGTGGAAGGCGATGCCGTCCAGCGCGGTGGCGTCCGGGGCCAGCGCCTCCAGCCGTTTGCGGGTCCGGGGGTGGGTGGAGACCAACACCGGCAGGCCCCACCTGTCGCGCACCGCGACCAGGCAGTCCAGCAGCCGGCGGAGCCGGTCGGGGCGGTCCACGTTCTCCTCCCGGTGCGCGCTGACCAGGAAGTACCCGCCCGGATCAAGCTCCAACTGCCGGAGGACGGTCGAGCTGACGATCGACGCCCGGTAGTGCTCCAGCACCTCCCGCATCGGCGACCCGGTGTGCAGGATGCGGCGCGGGTGCAGACCCTCGGCGAGCAGATTGCGCCGGGCGTGTTCGGTGTAGACCAGGTTGAAGTCCGCCACATGGTCGACCAGCCGACGGTTGGTCTCCTCCGGCACGTTCAGGTCGAAACAGCGGTTCCCGGCCTCCATGTGATACACCGGCACCCGCATCCGCCGCGCCATCAGCGCGGCGATGCAGCTGTTGGTGTCGCCCAGCACGAGCAGCGCGTCCGGCCACAGCTCGGCGATCGCCTGCTCCATGCCGACCAGCACACCCCCGAGGACCCGGCCGAGCGACGAGGTGTCGACCTCCAGGAACCGGTCGGGCTGGCGCAGCCGCAGCTCGGTGAAGAACACGTCGGACAACGCCGGGTCCCAGTTCTGGCCGGTGTGGACCAGAACGTGGTCGACCGTGTCGTCGAGCCGGGCGAGCACCCGGGACAGCCGAATGATCTCCGGTCGAGTGCCGACCACAGTCATGATCCTGGTCATGCCCGTCCCTTCTGCGCAGCAACCTTGGTCAGGATGTCCTCGAACTGGTCGACGCCCACCCGCAGGGACATCCGCTCCTGGTAGACGTGCCGGGCCCGGCGACCCATCTCGCGCCGGGCGTCGGCAGGCAGATCGGCTGCCGCCACGAACTGGTCGGCGAGCGCCCGCCAGTCCTCCGGCGGGCTGACGAGACCGATCCCGGCCGAGCGGACGAGGGCCGCGGTGTCGCCGCCCGCTGCGGCGACCACCGGCATGCCGCAGGCCAACGCGGCCTGGAGCTTCGACGGGACGGCGGCCCGCAGGGCTGGCACGTCACGCAGGCACACCAACTGCCAGTCCGCCGCCGCGGACAGCTGCGCCATCTGATCGGGCGGGTGCCGACCGACGAACCGCACATTGTCGGCGCCCAGGTCGGCCGCGAGTCGACGGGCCGCGTCCTCGCCCGCGCCGGAACCGACGAGCACCAGGTCCAAACGGTCCCGGGCCGCGGCAGCCGCCCGGATGGCCGTGTCCAGGCCCTGCAGGAGCCCGAGGTTGCCGGCGAACATCACTGTGCAGCGCCCGCGATGACCCAGCACCGCACGGGCCTCGGCGGTGACCGGCACCGGCCGGAACAGGGCGTCATCGGTCCAGTTCCAGACCACGCGCACCCGGTCCGGGTCGGCGCCTCCCGCCACCACCCGCTCGGCCATGGTCGGCGAGATCACCACGATGGTGTCCGCCAACCGGTACGTCGCACGCATCAGTGCGCCGACGGCCCCCTCCAGGGAGCGGCCGGCCCGGCCGGTGGGTGCCATGCCGGAATGCGTCACCGAATCGGGCCACAGATCCTGCACGTGTAGCACGATCGGTGTGCCCCGGGTGGCGCGCAGCAGCGCCGCGGCGGCGACGGCCGTGGGCGGCGGGTGATAGACGTACGTGACGTCGACGTCGGCGAGCCACCGTGCCCCGGGCAGCGCGCTGCTGGCACCGAAGGACAGGAGACTCAACGCCCGACGAAGGGCGGAGGCGTCATGACTCGGATAGGCCGGGACTCGCCGGACCGCCACCGGCCCCTCGGTTTCCCGGTACCCCCAGCTCTGCCGCCAGCCGGGATAGATCCGGCCGTACGGATAGCTCGGAAAGGTGGTGAGCACCCGCACCTGGTGGCCCCGGTCGGCGAGCCCGCTCGCCAGGTTGCCGGGGATGAACGCACCCTCGGGGGGATACCACTGGCTGATCAGGCCAACCTTCACGCGCCGACCGCCACCGGCGCCGTCCGGGTCGCCTCCACCGGCTCGGGCCAGGTGTCCGGTCGGTCCGGGTCGAACAGCTCGTTGGTCCAGAACATCGTCACCAGGTCGTCCGAGCCGGTGTTGACCAGCTTGTGCACCCACATCGTGGGCATGTCCACCAGCACCGGCTCGTCGCCGCTGACCCGGAACCGCAGCACCTCGGTGTCGTCCACCCGGCGCAGACTGATCTCGGCCGAGCCGCGCAGCACCACGAACCGTTCCACCTTCGCCAGGTGGAAGTGCTCACCTCGGGTGATGCCGGGACGGGTGGTGGAGCAGAACGTCTGCCCGCCGCCCCCGTGCGCCTTGACCGTCTCGACCAGCTCGCCCCGGGCGTCGGCCCGCCGGGGCAGCGCGAGCGGGTAGTGCGCCGGGAAGCAGTGCGACCGGTAGGTGTTGAACAGCCGCACGTCGTGCCGGCCCACCAGGGACGGGAACTCCCCGGTCCGGTACGTCGCGGCCATGCCGGTCAGCAGGCTGGCCAGAGCCTGCACGCCGATCCGCGCCGGCGGCATGGCCGGATCCCACGAGCCACCGGCCGGCACACCGATGAGCCGGGCGGCCGCATCGGTGACGTGCACGAGGCTCAGCTCGCGGTCGGCGTGCACCTCCGGCCGGTCGCCCTCGGCGAGCACCCGGCAGAACGTCGCCACGGCCGAGTTGTAGTACGGACGCCCGTGCTCGCCGTACAAATTCGGCAGCAACACGTCGTCGACCTCGATGCCGGTGGCCGCCAGCACCCGCGCGGCCGTGGCCTTGGCGTCTCCGTACGGGGTGCCGTTGCCGGCCTGCACCGAGTTCGCGTAGATCACCCGTGCCGGCGGGTTCGCACACCGCTTGAGGCCCTCGGCGAGCTGCGCGGCGAGTTGGACGTTCCCGGCCGCGACATCGGCCGGCTCGCCCCGGTTGACGCCGGCCAGGTGCAGCACGCGGTCGACCCCGGCCACCTTCGCGGCGACCACGGCGGGATCGGTGAGGTCGGCCCGGGTGAGCACGACCGGTTCCGGCCAGTCCAGCGCCCGCAGCAGCACCCGCACGTGCCAGCTGAGGAACCCTCCGGCTCCGGTGACGGCGAGCCTCAGCACGCCAGCACCGGATCCCGCAGCGCCAGCTCCGCGCGTACCTCGGGCAGTGTCTTCAACAACGCGATGATCTCGGGTACGCCGAGCTGCGGCGCGTTCGCCGAGTTGAAGTCCTGGCTCGGACCGTCAGCGAGGTCACCCTCGGAGACGTACAGCGCGTAGTTGAGGTCGCGGGCGTCCAGCGGCACCCGGAGGAAGTCGCCGAAGTCCTCGGCCTGGGCGAGTTCCTCCCTGCTGGCAAGGGTCTCGGCCTGCTTCTCTCCGTGCCGCACGCCGATCACGTCGAGCTTGGTGGGCACGTCGAAGAGCTGACACACCGCCTCGGCCAGGTCGCCGACGGTGCAGGCGACGGCCTTGCGGATGAAGATGTCACCGGGCCGCGCGTGGTGGAAGGCGTGCTCGACCAGCTCGACCGAGTCGGCGAGCGACATCAGGAACCGGGTCATCCCCGCGTCGGTCACTGTCGGCGCCCGGCCGGCCTTGATCTGCTCGATGAACAGTGGGATGACCGATCCACGCGAGTACATGACGTTGCCGTACCGCACGCAGGAGACCGTGGTCGAGCTGTTCGGGTTGTTCCGGGCGTGCGCCTGGGCCACCTTCTCCATCAGGGCCTTGCTCATGCCCATCGCGTTCACCGGGTAGACGGCCTTGTCGGTGCTGAGCACGACGACCGATCCGACGCCGTTGCGCTCGGCGGCCTCGATGACGTTGCTGCTGCCCAGGACGTTGGTCCGCACCGCCTCCAGCGGGAAGAACTCACACGACGGCACCTGCTTGAGGGCGGCGGCGTGGAAGACATAGTCGATGCCCCGACTGGCCTTGAGCACCGAGTCGTAGTCGCGCACGTCCCCGACGTAGTAGCGGACCCGCTCGTCGCCGAGCAGGCGACGCATGGAGTCCTGCTTGGCCTCGTCCCGGCTGAGCACCCGGACCTCGCCGGCCCCACGGTCGAGGAGCCGGCGCACCATGGTCTGGCCGAAGGAACCCGTACCGCCGGTGATGAGAACACGGCGTCCGGTGGTTGCGAAATTCATTGATTCTCCCGTGTCGTCGCTGCGCCGGTCCGCAACCCGACGACTCGACGAGAGAGTCACGGGGCGCCCGCGCACCCGTCCCGGAGCAAGGGCCAAATCGGCCGGTTTCAGCATCCGGGATAACGAGAGGCGACCTCCACAGATACGCTCTCCGTCACGATTTGACCGCAAGGCATGACCAGTAGCGAATTGATCCGGACGTACAATATGAATCGGGCACTCGTCGCGGCGCAACCCAAGACGAATTGTGTTCGCGGACTAAAGCCCACTGCGCTTCCGGTCTATTCGGAAAACATCTCGCACCCAGCGTTACGACGAGCCAGCGCGGACGGGGAAGCTCGAACTGCCCGAAAGGACTACGGGCGGCACGTCCTCGTCGGCCCTGTGCCGTCCGGCCAGCTGTCCTGACCTTGGCAATATGGACGCCCCCTTGGTCGCCCACCGCCACGTCCCTGGCGAGAGCCGCGACCATAGCGCCGCCGCCAACCAACCCGCGGGGGACAGTTCCCAGTGACCGGACAGCAGGATCGGCAGCCACGCCACGATCAGCACGCCGGCGAAGTATTTTCCGACCTTGCCCGAGCCCGCCGGCCCGACCAGCACCGCCACCCCGAGCACGGCGAACAGTGCCAGCCCGACAGCGCCCAACTCCACGGCGATAGTCAACGGAACGCTGTGCGCCCCGACGCCGGTGACGGTCGGAAACATGCCCGGCCCGATGCCCGTCCAGATGTGGCCCTCCCACAGCTGCCGGGCCAGCGCCCAAAGATCGAGCCGCCCCGACATGTTGTCGTCCTTGCGGGCGAAGAACTCCTGCAACCACAGCAGCCGCGAGTCCCCGTACACCCCGAAGGGGATGGCGATGAGCAGGGCCGGGGCCGCTACCGCGACACTTGTCCACGCGACCCGGGGCGCGGCCCAACCTGCGAGCATGTATCCGCCGACCAACACCAGGGCCATGAGGGCGCCCCGGGTGCCATTCCACACCACCGCGTACACCAGCAGCGGGACTGCCGCCAGCACAGCGAGCCGCAGCCGCCGGGAGAGCCCTCCGGCCCGCGCCACCGCGATCGCTACGACCACCCCGGTCACCAGCGCATACGCGGTGTAGTTCGGGTTCACCGCGCCGACCCCGACGCGGATCAGCGCCGGGTCGATCGTGGGGTCGACCCCACGGGCGCTGCTGACCACCTCAACGGCCGCCCACACGCACCCACCGAGGTAGGAGCAGCCCACCAGAGCGAAATGCCACGCGTTGGTCACCGCCCCACGCGCCGCGATGAACAGCGTGCACATTCCCCAGTACGCCCACAACGCGTCGGCAGACGAGGGCAACCAGGTCACACCGATCGCCGCTGCGCTCACCCAGAGGGCCAACGCGACCGCGAGGAGATCTGGCCACCCGAAACGGCGCCACGCCGACGGCACAACCAGCAGCACCGCTATCCACACATGCCGTCCCTGCACCATGGCCGGCGCAACCGGAGCCACCGCGGCAAGCACGCAGACGATGACCAGACGCAGCCCGGCCATCACATTCACCTCCGGCACCTGGCGGTCCCGCCGGTAGCCGAGCTGTGCCTCCATGGTCCGCACCACGTGATCTCTTCCCCTTCTCGTGGCGGCCCCCTTCCCGCTGCTGCGGCCGGACCGATGCCCCCTTCATCGTCCAACGCCACCCGGAGCCATTTGGAAACTGTCGGATTTCGCCCAATAAGGCGAACTCTGGCGGCCGACCCGGTTCTGAAGACGCGGTGACGGCGTCGTCGGCGAGAGTCCCGACGACGCTGAATTGGTCGCAATCGGCGTCGGCTTCAATATCGGTGGATAAAGCCGACTACGCGTGCCACAACGCAGGCGAGGGCAACAGTCTTCGCCGAAAACCTGCTTGTCGGCAATCACTTTGCCACGAACGCCGGCCTGGAGAGAACAAACTCCACCAACCCACGCCATCATCGAATGTGAGACAGCGGCGTTCGTTCTGCAATTTCGCGGAGGGGGGCGACCGACAGGCCGGCCAGGAACGACCGGATGCGTCGGCCCTGCGGTGCCGGACCGCGGGTCTCCCGCACGAAGGCGGCGCCGGCAGCGCCGAGGGCGACTCTCTCGCCGGGAGGCATCGCCAGCAGTTGCAGCAGCGCTTCGCGCAGCCCATCGGCCGTGTCCGTCTCGGCGAAGCGCAGGTACGGCTCGTAGTCGGGCGGAATGCCCGGCAACCGTGTGGTCACCACGGGAACGCCTGTGGACAGGTACTCGATGAGCTTCGACGGAAACGAGTAGCGGACGAACGACTGATCCACCGGCCGCGGGTTCACCAGCACCGACGCGCCGGCGAGGCGTTGCACCAACGCGGCGCGGTCCAGCAGCTCCGGCGGGGAGATCCGGGGATCGGCCTGCGCCTGCGTCCGCGACCACTCCTCCAGCTCGCCCCGCCCGAACAGGAGCAGGCGCAGATCCGGGTCGGCCATACCGCGGAACGCCTCGACGAGGCGGTCCACACCGTACGCGCGGGTCAGCCCACCCGCGTAGACGATGTCGCGGGTGGCGGCGTCCGGCCGGGAGGGGACGGCGTCGAGTCCCCCCGGTGACGCCCCGGCGGCGGGTGGATCGCAGATCCCCTCCATGACCAGGCGGGGAATCGACGGCGCGAAGTCCTCGCCGAGCGCCGCGGTGAGCACCACGACGCCGGAGGAGCGGCGCAGCGCCATGCGGACCAGCGCGTGATCCAGCCGGCGCAGCGCGCGGACGATCCGCCCGTCGGAGGGGAGGACCACACCGGGGGGATCGGTCAGCACCGGCACCACCCGCGCCGAGCCCCGCCACGCGACCAGGACGCCGAACCACAGGAACGGCGTGTGGACGCCGTGGATGAGCAGGACGTCGTCGCCGTGTCGGCGCAGGGTCCGCGAACCCGCGCGCACGGCTGCCACGAACCGGGTCAGGTGCTTCAGGCCGAGCAGATTGACGAAGCCGAGCAGTTCCCCGTGCACGCCGTCCTGCTGGAACTGCTCCGACCGGAAGCGGATCTGCCGGTTGCGCGGGAACGTCGACGCGGGTGCCGCCGAGAGCAGACGTACCGGACAGCCCGCCGCGCGCAGGCTCCGGACCAGGCTCCAGGCGAACGTGTGCGTCTGGGTGGGCAGGACGGCATCTCGCGCCACGATCTCTCGGAACACGTCGTCGTCGACAGTGAAGCCGAGCAGCAGTACCCGGGGACAGTGCTCGTCGGTCACGCCGCTCCTCGCAGGATGCGCTGGTAGACGTCGTCGAGGGACCGCAGCATCACCGGCAGGCTGTACGCGTCGTGCACGACCTTGCGGCCGGTCTCCCCCAGGTGCCGACGTTCGGCGGCGTCGTGGAGCAACGGCTCAAGGGCGGCGGCGAATGCGGCCGGGTCACCCGCCGGCACGAGATGACCGCCACCCTGGCGCAGCACCTCGACGTTGCCGCCGACGGCGGAGGCGACGACGGGCAGCGCGTGGGCCATCGCCTCCAGCAGAGCGTTGGACAGGTTCTCGTGCAGGGTGGGGAAGACGAAGATGTCGGCGGCCGAGAGGAGGTCCGGCACGTCGAGCCGATTGCCGAGCAGCCGCACCTCGGTGCCGTGCGCGCCGGCCAGGGCTTCGGCGATGCCAGCCCGGTCCGGTCCGTCGCCAGCGACCAGCAGCACCCGGCGGCCCGGTCGCGGTGGCAGTCGCCGCAGCGCGTCCGCCAGCACCCCGAAGCCCTTGTCCCAGTTCAGTCGCGCCACCGCGATCATGGCCACGTCCTCGCGGCCCAGGCCGAGGGCGGCACGTCGACTGCTCCGTACGGCGCCGACGTCGGCAGGTAGCGGAACCCCGTTGGGGATCACGCCGACGAACGTGCCGGCGTGTGCCCGTACGAAGTCCCGGTCCGCGGCGTACTCACACACCGTGGCGACGTGGCTGGCCATCCGCAGGGTGGCCGGTTCCGCGCAGCTGGCCAGCAGCGCTCTACGCCAGGTGTGGCCGCCGTGCCTCAGGTCCCGCACGGTGCCGTGCACGGTGACCAGGATTCTGGGGCAGCCGGCCAACCGGGCGGCGAGCACGCCGTGAAAGCCCTCGTTCTGCAGGCCGCGCACGTGCACCAGGTCGGGGCGTACCCGCCGCAGGAGTCGGACCCACTCGCGCAACAACGGCACGTTGAGGCCACCGTTGCCGCCGACCTGATGCATGCGGACGAACTCGTATCGCTCGCTGAGCGCGGAATCCAGCACCCGCCCCACGGCGGTCAGTGGCCCGTTGGCGCCGGGCGTGCCGGCGGAGTGCTGCACGACGACCGGCCGTGCGCGCGCCGGTGGGGCGCTCGGACCATGGCCGTCCCGGCTGACTGGCTGCACTGACACTCCATCGTCGACCGCGGGCCACCGACGGCGCGCCCTGATCCCCGGTAACCGCATCGGCGCGTACAGTAACACCGGCAATAGCCGTCAAACGTTTGAGACACGCTTTATACGAACGGAACGTATGAAAAGCGACGAGACCCTCACCTCTCCAGCTCAGTCGTCAATCGCCTCGGGCGAGCCGGTGCCACGAGTGGTCATGGTGGCGGCGTACCGGTTCCCGCACGGTGACGCCATGTCGAACCGGCTGCTCCAACTGGCCCGCTCCGCGACTCCCCCGGGCGCGACAACCGTGATCGTGAACGACTGGCCCGGCACCGAACGCCCACCCGAGCCGGTCACCCTGCCACCCGAACTGCGACTGATCACGCTGTTCACCACCGACGGGGGCGGCCGAGTCCGGCGCTGGGTACGCCGGCAGAGCCGTCCACTGCGCGTACTCGGGGCCCTGCGTCAGGCGGGGGTGCCCACCGGTGAGGTCACCGGCATCTGCCTTCCGCTGGGACTGTGGAACCTGAGCACCTGGATCGTGTTGCGGCTGACGATGCGCTGCCCGTTGACGGTGGACGTGCTCGAACGGCACGAGCCCGGACAGTTCCGCCACGGACGCCTGACGCCCTACTTCATCCGGCACCGGTGGCACTCCCTCCTCGCGGGACGGCTGGCTGATCGGGTCATCGCGATCTCCACGACGTTGCAACGACGCCTCGCCCGGCCGAACCGCCCGATCCTGGTGGTGCCGCCCCAGGTCGACTGCGCCGACTATCGCCAACCGGCGCCGTCGTCGCTGACGAACGGCCTGCGGCTGCTGTACGCCGGCACCGCAGGGCCCAAGGACCGCCTCGCCGCGGTGCTGGAGGGCATTCGCCGGCTGCCGGAGCCTGAGCGCCAGCGGGTGCGGCTGACCGTGGCCGGGATGACCCAGGAGCAGGCCGCCGCCATGTCCGACCTGGACGACACAGTCATGGCGGACCTCACCGATCAGATCGTCTTTCTGGGCCGGGTGTCGCGCAACCGCGTTCTGGCGGAGTTGCGCACGGCGCACTACTCGGTGCTGGTCCGACCCACTGGGGGCTACGCCGATGCGGGCTTTCCGTCGAAGGTGCCCGAGAGTCTGGCCGCCGGCTGCCCGGTCCTGCTCAACCACACCAGTGACCTGGCGACGTACATCGACGACGGGCGAGAGGGCATCGTGCTGACGGGGCCCGACGCGGACGACGTCCGGGACGGCCTCCGGCGGGCACTCACCCTCGACGACGCGCAGTGGTGGCAGATGAGTCGCCGCGCCCGGGAGCGGGCGTCAGCGTTCGACTACCGCGCCTGGATGCCCACGGTCAGCGCATTCGTGGCCGGTCGGCCAACAGGCCAGGACCAGGTGAGCACGCAGGGTCGCCTCCACACCCCGCGACGGGAGCAGTGAACACCCCGCGATCATCCCACCGGGCCCGCCGGTGCCCGCGGCTTGCGGTCCTTGGCGCCGGCCGCTGAGGTCGTCCCCTTCTCCGGGAGCCCCGACACTCCGTAGATCTCGCGGATCACCGCGGCCTTCTCCTGAGCCGGCAGGTGGCCACAGCCGAGCGACTTGGCCCTCATCGCGGCGAGATACTCGTCGGTGGTGCGCAGAACGCGGGCGGGTACGCCAGCGGCGACGCTGCCATCCGGGACGTCACGGGTCACGACCGAACCAGCCCCGATGACACACCGACTTCCGATCCGCACCCCCGGCATGATGATCGACCGAATGCCGATGTAGACATCGTCGCCGATGGTGATCGGCGCGGTCCACTCGAGATCGGGGTGCTCCCTGCGCAGAATGAGAGTGCCACCGTCGTGCGTGAGGAACTGCACCCCCGCCGTGATGTAGACGTTGTCGCCCATCGTGATCAGCCATGGCTCAGAGCCGAACATGCTCCGGTCGATGCCGTAGAAGCGCACCCGTCCGCGCAGATTCACCCCGATCGAACGCGCGAACTTCTCCGGGTCGCGGGCCGCCATACGTCGATCACGCAGGGCAGCGACGATGCTGCTCACCATCATTCTCCATTACCTTCGTATTCGACTCTTTCGCTGGAACGCTCGCCAGCGCCCTTCGATAACCGACGACGGCGGCGGGAAGCACGGTCACCCCGTACGAGATAGCCGAGGCGAGGGCGACGCCGGGCAGGCCACCGCTGTCCGCCAGAAGGATCTTCAGCGGTACGGCGACGACCAGGCAGGCCCCCCAGCCGAGGAACTGCGGCCCCAGCAGCCCGACGCTGTTCTGCACCATGAGGAGCGGTGACGCGACGGCGACGGACACCGACCACACGGCGAGCGCGACGAACAGGGGGATCGGAACCCGCGCGAGGTCGTCGGACCGTACCCAGATCCGCAGGATGTCGTTGCCACCCACCACGAGGCACAGCGCGGGCAGCGCCACCCCCGCGGCGGACAGGTAGACCATCCGTCGGGTGCTGCGCCGGACCCAGCTCACGTCGCCCCGGGCGAGGGCCTCGCCATTGGCGGGCCAGAGCGGCAGGTTGACCAAAGTGACGAAGAGTGCCAGCACGGCGAACATCCGCAGGATCACCGCGTAGTTCGCGGCCGCGTGCAGACCGAGCACCCGACCGACGAGGAAGCCGTCGATGTTGAGGGCGAGGGACGTGAGCACGGAGAGCCCGAAGAACCGGGACCCCAACCTCAGGAGGCCCCGCACCTTCGTGGCGCGTACGGCCTTGAGGCGCGGTCGGAGGTCGGGCTGCTGCCAGCCGAAGAACCAGACGGAGTTGGCCAGGCTCATCAGGGGCACGGCAAGCACCGCGGCCGCGATCACCAGGACCGGGTCGGCCTTCGCGCCGGCGGCAACCACCACCAGGCCCGCCGAGATCAGGCTGCCGGCAGCCTGCCAGAGGTTGCTCGCTCCGACCTGCTGGTGGGCGTACTGCACCCGCTGGATGAGGGCCAGCGGAATGTTGACGATGAAGGCGCCGAAGCAGAGCAGCACGACTACTCGGGCGTCCCGGGCGACCACCGGGTCGGCGACGTTCAGCAGCGCCGGCCAGGCCACCAGCCGGATGGTCGCCACCAGCACCAGTACCAGCGTCACCGCCAGGGAGCCGAGCAGGGCGTACGCGCTCGCGATCTCCCGGACCGCCGCGCCGCGATCACCTGTGGCGTAGAGCCGGGAGAGCCGGGTGAGCAGGCCGTTTCCGAGGCCGAAATCGGCGAACAACGCCATCGCGGTCAGTGACGTGATCGCCATCCACATGCCGTACCGCTCGGGGCCGAGATAGCGGAAGGCGATCGGGGTGATCAGCAGTGGCGCGACCAGGCCGACGGCCTTGCCGGCGAGTGACGAAGCGATGCCGGCGACCAGTGCCCGGCCACGCGAGCGTCGCGCCACCGACAGGTCGTCCTCGCCTACCGCCGACTCCGCCGTCGTGGCCCGTACCGTCGGCGCGGTGTCCACGAGCGTGTCGACCAGGGTGGGTGAGGCCGCCCCGGCCTCCGGAGGCCTGTCGACCATCAGACGGGCTGCTTCAACACATGCGCCTCGAACCATTCGACGGTGGCCCGCAGGCCGTCGACCCGGGGAGTTGGCACCACGTCCGGAAAGAGTGAGCGGAGCACCCGGTTGTCGGCCTCGGAGTGGCGGACGTCCCCAGGGCGCGCCGCCACGTGTCGCCGGATGATCGGGCGGCTGATGATCTGCTCCAGTTCGGACACCACCGTGTGCAGCTCGGCACGGGCGCCGAAGGCGAGATTGACCGGCTGAGGATGGGAGACCGAACGCTCCACCGCGTCGAGCAGCACCGCGCAGACCGTCTCGACATAGGTGAAGTCACGGGACTGCCGACCGTCCCCGTGCAGCTCGACGGGTTCACCGCGCAGTGCCGCGTAGACGAAACGGGGGATGACAGCCGCGTAGCCGTGATCGTGTCGCTGACCCGGGCCGTAGACGTTGAAGAACCGGAACGCGAGCGTGGGAAGGCCGAAGGACGCCTGGTACGCCAGCGCGTAGGCCTCGGTGGCCAGTTTGCTCACCGCGTACGGACTGAGCGGACGGGTCCAGGCGAGCTCGGTCTTGGGCAGCACCGGGTTCGCGCCGTAGACCGAGGAGGACGAGGCGACGACGACGTGGCCCACCTCATGGCGGCGAGCGGCCTCCAGCACCCGAAGTGTGCCGGTGGCATTGGCGTGGTGCGACGCGATCGGGTCACGCAGCGAACGCGGCACGCTGGGCAGCGCCGCCAGGTGCACCACCGCGTCTCGGCCGGCCATCGCCCGGTCCAGCGCCTCGTCGTCGAGCATCGATCCCGGAATGGTGTCGACGTCGAGACCGTCGAGGTTGCTCATCCGCCCCGTTGCGAGATCATCGAGGATTCGGATGTCAGTGACGGTGCGGCGCAGGACCGCGACACGGGCCAGATTGGAGCCGATGAATCCCGCGCCGCCGGTGATGAGTAGTCGCATGCGTTCCGCCTTCACGCCCCGTTGAGTGGTCATCCGGTCCAACGACTCTCCCCGGAGGCTGTCACGCTTCGCCATCGTGCGGCTACGAGATGGCACTGACGGGCCGGTCGAGCGACATCAACGGGCGGCAGTCCCGGATGAGACCGGCCGTGCCTCCGACCCCGCAAGGTCCGACAACGCCGCCAGCTCCGCCGGGGCCAGCCGGCGTTCCGGCGGGTAGAGCTGCTGTTCGTGCGCGAGGATCGTCTCCACCGGCCAGCGCAGCCGGATGACTCGTGCCGGGTTGCCGGCGGCGACCGCGTAGGGCGGCACCGGACGGGTCACCACCGCGCCGGCGCCGACCACGGCACCCCGACCGATCGTCACCCCGTGCAGGATGACGGCACGGGTGCCCACCCACACGTCGTCGCCGATCGTCACTCCCCGGTCGAGAGCCCAGTCCGAGGGAGACTTCTCGACCGAGATCATCGGGACGCCGACCCGGTCGATCCGATGATTGCCGCCCCGGATCGTGACCTCGGGGCCGAACATGACGTTGTCACCGATTCGGATCCGGGATCGAGCGGCCATGATGACCGGACGGTGACCGAGGTCGACGTTGTGGCCGACCTCGATCGTCTCGTAGGTGTAGATGCCATCCGGATCAAAGGAGAAGTTGTCACCCCGGGCGGCGAACCGGCCGGCGGTCGCCACGCCGCGGACGGCCCTACGAACCCTCGTGCCGCTGACCCAGATCAGGTCCAGAAGGCGGGCGACCCTCACGACCACACGCGGGGGGCGGTGCGACGACAGGCGCATCAGGCTCCGCACCGCCCGACAACTGCCGATTCACGCTGGGCCACTCCGTGGATCTGACGCATCGAACCCCTCCCTCGCCAGGTTCCGGCGACACCACTTCGGACGCTGAACAGCGTACGGGCCATTGGCGGCTTTCATGGCCTAATGCGCGTTTCACTGTGACTGGCGGGATTCATCATCCTTCGTACCACGCACCGGCACTTCGCGGCACCTGGCCGCGCCGCGTCGACCGGCACCGGAGGCTGCTATACCGACACGTTCGGCGACCTCGCACCCATCGACCTATTGACACCGGCCACGCCGCACCGAAGGCTCGCGCCTACAGGTCCTTCACCCAAGGAGGCGCGATGAGACCGAGACGACTGGCGATCGCCGGCGTGGTCACCCTGCTCGGCGCCCTGGCGCTGGCCCTACCGGCGAGCGCGCGGCCACCGTCGGACCCCGGTGCCCGCGAGGGCCTGGAGGTGTACGTCGGCACAGTGGACGGCAAGCAGCGGGACCTGCTGCGCGAAGCCGGTGTGGACCTCGGTCACGACGCGACGGCGGACTCCACCGGACGCACGGCCGTCGAGACGGTCCTCACCCCGCGGCAGGCGAAGCGGCTGATCGACAAGGGCGTACCCCTGCGGGTGAAGAAGGTCCGCGGCAAGGACGCCTCGCAGGCGCTGCGGGAGCAGGCGGCAGCGGGCTGGTCGGCGTTTCGCCCGTACAGCGAGCCGGGCGGTCTGCGCGACGAGATCAGCGCCACGGCGGCGCGGTTCCCGACATTGGCCAAGCTGGAGACGATCGGCAGGACCCAGCAGGGCAAGCCGATCCTCGCCGTCAAGGTGACCAGGGACGCGAGGAAGGTCCGCGACGGCCAGCGACCGGCGGTGCTCTACGCCGGCGCCCAGCACGCCCGCGAGTGGATCACGCCGGAGATGACCCGCCGGCTGATGCACCACGTGCTCGACAGCTACGGGACGAACCGGGAGATCACCCGCCTGCTGGACACGACCGAGCTGTGGTTCCTGCCGGTGGCCAACCCGGACGGCTACGACTACACCTTCACCCCCGGCAACCGGCTGTGGCGCAAGAACCTGCGCGACAACGACGGCGACGGCCAGATCGGCCCCGGCGACGGCGTCGACCTCAACCGCAACTTCGCCTACAAGTGGGGGTACGACAACGAGGGCTCCTCGCCCGACGCCAACAGCGAAACCTACCGGGGCCCCCGCCCGGCCTCCGAGCCGGAGACGAAGGCGCTGGACGGGCTGCTGCGCCGGGTCGGCTTCGAGTTCTTCGTCAACTACCACTCGGCGGCCCAACTGCTGCTCTACGGCGTCGGCTGGCAGGTGAGCACTCCAACACCGGACGACGTGATCTACGAGGCGATGGTCGGTGACGACGCCCACCCGGCCGTTCCCGGCTACGACCCGGACATCTCCGCCGAGCTCTACACCACCAACGGCGACACCGACAGCCACGCCACCGTCCAGTACGGCACGTTGGGCTTCACCCCGGAGATGTCGACCTGTGACTCCGCCGCGAACGTCGACCCGGACGACCAGTGGCGCCCGGAGGACTGCGTCAGCGACTTCATCTTCCCCGACGACGAGACGCTGATCGCCGGCGAGGTGAGCAAGAACCTGCCGTTCGCGCTGGCCGTCGCCAGATCCGCGGCCGACCCGGACGACCCGGTGTCGGTGGTGGGCCGCAGCACCCCGGACTTCGTGGTGGACGCCTTCGACACCTCGTACGGGCGCACCCAGCAGGTCGCCTCGATCACCCGCCGGGCGCTGAAGAACGTGCGGATGCACTACGTCGTCAACGGTGGCCGGCCGAAGACCGTCGGAGTCCGTGAGTGGCGCGGCGGCGAGCGGTACGGCGACACCAACGACGACTACTACGCCGAACTGCGCGGCACGGTCACCGGCACGAAGCCCGGCGACCGGGTGGAGGTGTGGTTCACCGGCGTCAAGCCGCGCGCCGGGGTGGTGGCCAGCGAGCACTTCACCTACCGGGTGCACACCGACATCGGCGGTGACGTGCTCGTCCTCGCCATGGAGGACGTCACCGGGTTGAGCCCGGCGCAGACCGGCACCACCGCGAAGTACGCCGACGAGGTAGCCGCGTCGCTGGCCGCCGCCGGGCGCAGCAGTGACGTGTACGACTTCGACGCCATGCGGCGCACGGCCCCGCACCCGCTCGGTGTGCTGTCGCACTACAAGACGGTGGTCTGGGAGACCGGCGACGACGTCATCCTGCGCTCCCCCGGCCAGGTGGCCGGCACCACGGCCAAGGCGGCGCTGGACACCGAACTTGCCGTGCGGGACTACCTCAACGAGGGCGGCAAGCTCCTCGTCAGCGGCCAGTACGCCCTCTACGCTCAAGGCGCCAACGGGTCGTACGTGTACCACCCGGACGCGCCCCCGGAGTGCACCGACGGCGAGGATCCCACCTGCCTGCCACTGCTGAACGATTTCCAGCAGTACTGGCTGGGCGCCCACACCTACGTCAGTGACGGCGGCACCGGAGCGGACGGCCCGTACCCGGTCCGGGGCTCCGAGGGGGCGTTCACCGGCTTCGACGGCGCCCTCAACGCGGCCGGGTCGGCGGGCAACCAGGGGCACACGGCCTCGTTCCTGACCACGTCGAGCTTCCTGCCGGTCGATCAGTTCCCGCAGTTCGCCAGCTCCGCGCCGGTGGGCTGGGTCCGCCCGGGGTCGGCGCCGTTCGACCCGCGCACCGGTGACTGGTACCTGTGGAGCGGGCAGGCCGACGAGTCGTTCAAGCGCCTCACCCGCACCGTGGACCTCTCCGGGGCCACCAGCGGTGAGTTGCAATTCGCCGCCTCCTACGACATCGAGACGAACTGGGACTTCCTGATCGTCGAGGCGCACGAGGTGGGCACCGACAACTGGACGACGCTGCCCGACGCCAACGGTCACACCGGCCAGGAGACCGGGGACAGCTGCGAGTCGGGTTGGCAGACCCTGCACCCGTTCCTCGGGCACTACCAGGGCGCGGACTGCTCGCCCACCGGCAGCACCGGTGCGTGGCACGCGGTCACCGGTGCGTCCGGCGGCTGGCAGGACTTCTCGATCGACCTGTCGGCGTACGCCGGCAAGCAGGTCGAGGTGTCGATCTCGTACGTCTCGGACTGGGGCACCCAGGGCTTGGGTGTCTTCCTGGACGACGCCCGGGTACTCGTCGACGGGGCCACGATCGCCGAGACCTCATTCGAGACCGAGGACCTCGGTGGTTGGGCGGTGGCCGGGCCGCCCGCGGGTTCCGGGGGCAACGCGACCGACTGGTCACGCAGCCAGCAGGCATTCGAGGAGGGGTCGGTGGTGGTCACCGCGGACACCGTGTACCTGGGCTTCGGGCTGGAGGGCCTGCCGCCGGCGGCCCGCAACGACCTGGTCGCCCGCTCGCTGACCCACCTGAGCGGCCGGCCGCGCCGCTGACGCCACGACGGTGCGCCGGCGGTCCGTGGACCGTCGGCGCACCTTCCCCGGTACGCCGGACGCGTCCGACGCCGGTGGTGAGCTCTACGGGTGGCGGGGCTGGGTCTGGTACTGCACCCCACCCGGGATGTCACCGGGGTGGTCGGGATCATCGAACGGTGGGCGACGCACCACCACAAGCCGCTCTTCGTGCGCGTGGAGGACAAGCACCGCGCCCCGGGCCAACGTCGAGCCCTTGCCGGAGGACGAGGTCGCCGTCCGTGCCGACGCGTTGATCAGCATTGGCGGCGACGGCACCATGCTGGGCGCGCTGCGCTCTGCCATCCGCGATCCGAAGCCGGTGCTCGGCGTGCACCTGGGCCGGCTGGGTTTCCTCGTCGGAATCGAGCCGCCGGCGCTGCCCGAGGCGCTGAGCCGGCTGCTGTCGGAGGACTTCACGATCGAGTCGCACGCCTGCCTGGCCTGCGACGTGTGCGGCGACGACGTGGTGGCGTTCAACGACATCGCGCTGGTCCGGCGGCCCGGCTCGGGCTTCGTCACCGCCACCCTGGCCGTCGACGGGCAGCAGTACGGCTACTACCGCGCCGACGCCATCGTGGTGAGCACGCCGATCGGCTCCACCGCGTACAGCTATGCCGCCAGCGGTCCGCTGATCTCCCCGGCGGCGGACGCGGTGGTCGTCACCCCGTCGGCTCCGATGGCCGGCATCTCCCGCTCGAAATCCCCCTCCCCACCCACCCCCTCCCCTGGTGTTGATCATGAGGTTGGCGAGACGTTTCGAGATCAACAGCCCCGCCAATCTCATGATCAACACCAGGGGGTGGGGGGGTGGGGGTGGGGGGTTAGGGGGTTTGGGTTAGGGCTTGGTCTACCAGGGTTTTGGCTTCTTCCTGGATCTTCTTGAGGTGGTCGGGGCCTTGGAAGGACTCGGCGTAGATCTTGTAGACGTCTTCCGTGCCCGAGGGCCTTGCGGCGAACCAGCCGGACTCCGTGCTGACCTTCAGGCCGCCGATCGGGGCGTTGTTGCCGGGGGCGGTGGTCAGAGTCGCGGTGATCGGCTCGCCGGCCAACTCCGTGGCGGTGACCTGGTCCGGGGAGAGCTTGGCCAGCACGGCCTTCTGCTCCCGGGTGGCCGGGGCGTCGATGCGGGCGTACGCGGGCGCGCCGAAACGCTCGGCCAACTCCGCCCAGTGCTCGCTCGGACTACGACCGGTGGTGGCCAGGATCTCGGAGGCCAGGAGACAGAGCAGGATGCCGTCCTTGTCGGTGGTCCACGTGGAGCCGTCGCGGCGCAGGAACGACGCCCCGGCGCTCTCCTCCCCACCGAAGCCGACCGCCCCGTCGAGCAGGCCGGGCACGAACCACTTGAAGCCGACGGGCACCTCCAGCAGCGGCCGGCCCAGGTCGGCGGCCACCCGGTCGATCATCGATGACGACACCAGGGTCTTGCCGACGGCGGCGGCCGGCCCCCAGTCGGCGCGCGTGCGGAACAGGTGCCCGATCGCCACCGCGAGGAAGTGGTTGGGGTTCATGAGGCCACCGTCTGGGGTGACGATGCCGTGCCGATCGGCGTCCGCGTCGTTACCGGTGGAGATCTGGTAGTCGGCCCGCGCGGCGATCAGCGATGCCATCGCGTTCGGCGAGGAGCAGTCCATCCGGATCTTGCCGTCACCGTCGAGGGTCATGAACCGCCAGGTCGGGTCGACGGTCGGGTTGACCACCGTCAGGTCCAGCCGGTGCCGCTCGGCGATTTCCCCCCAGTACGCCACGCTGGCACCGCCCAGCGGGTCCGCGCCGATGCGGATGCCGGCGTCGCGGATGGCGTCGATGTCGATCGCCGCCGGCAGGTCGTCGACGTAGTGGGCGAGGAAGTCGTACTCCCCGGTGGTGTCGGCGGCCCGGGCCCGCGCGTACGTGATCCGCTGGACCTCCTTGAGCCCGGCGGCCAGGATCGCGTTGGCCCGGTCCTGGATCCACCGGGTGACGTCGGTGTCGGCGGGCCCGCCGTTGGTCGGGTTGTACTTGAAGCCGCCGTCGTCCGGCGGGTTGTGCGACGGGGTGATGACGATGCCGTCGGCGAGCCCGCTGGTACGACCCCGGTTGTGGGTGAGGATCGCGTGCGACAACGCCGGGGTGGGGGTGTAGCCGTCACGGCTGTCCACCAGCACGGTGACACCGTTGGCGGCGAGGACCTCCAGCGCGTCCACGGCGGCCGGCGCGGAGAGCGCGTGGGTGTCCCGGGCGAGGAACAGTGGCCCGTCCAGGCCCTGCTCCCGCCGGTAGTCGCAGAGCGCCTGGGTGACCGCGACGATGTGGTCGGAGTTGAACGCGTTGCGCAGGCTGGAGCCCCGGTGACCGGAGGTGCCGAAGGAGACCTGCTGCGCCGGGTCCGCGGGGTCCGGATGCTCGGCGTAGTAGGCGGTCACCAGGCGCGGCACGTCGACCAGGTCGGCGGGCTCGGCGGGCTGGCCGGCACGGGGGTGGGTCACTGCGGGATCCTCCTCGATGAGTGCGGGTCCGTCACGGCTCGACCTTCTGGCCCTTGCCGATCACCACGATGCCGTTGTCGGAGACGGTGTAGCGCTGGCGGTCCTTCTCCAGGTCGACGCCGATCTCGACGCCCTCGGGGACGAACACGTTCTTGTCCAGGATCGCCCGTCGGACCACCGCGTGTCGGCCGATCTCGACGCCCTCCATCAGCACCGAGCCCTCGACGTGCGCCCACGAGTGCACCCGCACCTTCGGCGACACGATCGAGTTCTCCACCAGCGAGCCGGAGATCACCACACCCGGCGAAACCATCGAGCCGACCGCCCGGCCGACCCGCTCACCCCACTGGTGGACGAACTTCGCCGGCGGCCACGGCGGCTGCTCGGTGTAGATCGGCCAGTCGAAGTTGTAGAGGTTGAACACGGGGTGCACGTTGATCAGATCCATGTGCGCGTCGTAGAACGAGTCGAGCGTCCCCACGTCACGCCAGTAGCCACGGTCCCGATCGGTGCTGCCCGGCACCTCGTTGTCGCGGAAGTCGTAGACGTTCGCCTCACCCCGCTCGACGAGCATCGGGATGATGCTGCCGCCCATGTCGTGCTTGCTGCTCTTGTCGGCGGCGTCGCGTTCGACCGCCTCGCAGAGCGCCCGGGTGGTGAAGACGTAGTTGCCCATCGAGGCGTAGATCTCGTCCGGCGCGTCCGGCAGGCCGACCGCGTCGGTGGGCTTCTCGCGGAACGCTCGGATCTTCCGGCCGTCCTCGCCGACCTCGATGACGCCGAACTGGTCGGCCATCGACAGCGGCTGGCGGATGCCCGCGACGGTCACCGCCGCGCCGGAGGCGATGTGGTCCTCCACCATCTGCCGTGGGTCCATCCGGTAGATGTGGTCGGCGCCGAAGACGATCACGTAGTCGGGCTGCTCGTCGTTGATCAGGTTGAAGCTCTGGTAGATGGCGTCGGCCGAGCCGGCGAACCACCACGGGCCACGACGCTGCTGCGCGGGCACCGGGGTGACGTAGTTGCCGAGCAGCGTGGACATCCGCCAGGTCTTGGTGATGTGCCGGTCGAGGGAATGGGACTTGTACTGGGTCAACACGACGATCTTGAGATAGCCGGCGTTGGCCAGGTTGGAGAGGACGAAGTCGACCATGCGGTACATCCCGCCGAACGGGACGGCCGGTTTGGCCCGGTCCGTGGTGAGTGGCATCAGGCGCTTGCCCTCCCCACCCGCCAGGACGATCGCGAGCACCTTGGCAGCCATGCCCCGACGCTATCCACCCGCGTGCCACTTCACCACTCGTACGGGGAGTCTTCTGCACTAGGGTGCGGGGTCATGACGGAACCCACCCCGCTGCGCATCGACCTGCTCACCCGCGAGTACCCGCCGGAGGTCTACGGCGGCGCGGGCGTGCACGTCGAGTACCTGGCCCGGGAGCTGCGTCGCCTCGCCGACGTCCGCGTGCACTGCTTCGGCCTGCCGCGCACCGAACCGGGGGTCACGGCGTACGCCGATCCACCCGGCCTGACCGGCGCGAACGCCGCGCTGCGGACGATGGGCGTGGACCTGGAGATGGCCGCCGGCGCCGCCGGCACCGACGTGGTGCACAGCCACACGTGGTACGCGAACCTCGCCGGGCACACCGCGAAGCTGCTGCACGGGGTGCCGCACGTGGTCACCGCGCACAGCCTGGAGCCGCTGCGACCGTGGAAGGCCGAGCAGCTCGGCGGCGGCTACGCGCTCTCCTCGTGGATCGAGCGCACCGCGATGGAGGCCGCCGACACCGTGATCGCGGTCAGCGAGGGCATGCGCAGCGACGTGCTGACCGCGTACCCGCAGATCGACCCGTCGAAGGTCCAGGTGGTCTACAACGGCATCGACACCGTGCAGTACGCCCCGGACTCCGGCACCGACGTGCTCGACCGGCTCGGCATCGACCCGGCGCTGCCCAGCGTGGTGTACGTGGGCCGGATCACCCGGCAGAAGGGCCTGCCCTACCTGCTGCGGGCCGCCCGGGAGCTGCCGGCGGACACGCAGCTCGTGCTGCTCGCCGGCGCGCCGGACACGGCCGAGATCGCCGCCGAAGTGGAAGAGCTGGTCGCGGAGCTGCGCGCCAACCGCTCCGGCGTGGTCTGGGTGGCCGAGATGCTGCCCAAGCCCGAGGTCATCCAGGTGCTCACGCACGCCACTGTCTTCGTCTGCCCGTCCGTGTACGAGCCGATGGGCATCGTCAACCTGGAGGCGATGGCCTGCGAGACGGCCGTGGTGGCGACCGCCACCGGCGGCATCCCCGAGGTGGTGGCCGACGGCTCCACGGGCCTGCTGGTGCCGATCGAGCAGGCCACCGACGGGTCCGGGACGCCGCTGAAGCCGGAGACGTTCGTGGCCAACCTGGCGGCGGCGATCAACACGCTGCTCGCCGACCCGGCGCGTACCGAGCGGTTCGGGCTGGCCGGCCGGCAGCGGGCGGTCGAGCACTTCTCCTGGGAGTCCATCGCACAGCAGACCCTGGACGTGTACCGCGCGGTCATCGCACGCTGAGGGAGCCGGGCGTCATGCGGTACGACGAGCTCGAAGCGGCCATCCTCGAGCTGATCGTCGCGGCGGGCGAGGACGAGCCGCGTGCCCTGCTGACGCGGATCGACAAGGGCATCCGCGCGGTCGACGACCTGGACCAGGGGCTCCTGACCGTCAATCACCGCGCTGGAGGCCGAGGACCGTGTCGAGGTGCACCGTGGCCTACCGGTGTCGCCAGGTCCGGGTGTTGGTGTCGGTCAACCGGCGGACGATGGTCGCCATCGACGCCCATAAGGACCGCGCCATGCACGGCGAAGTCCTGTTTGAAGCCCGCGTCGACCCAGGCGTGGGTCACCGTCGGGGTATGCTCGGCGACCTTGTCGAGCAGTGTGATCCCGATCGCGTTGTCGGTGGCCGACGCTGCGGTGACCACGACCGCGATGACCAGCCCCAACGCGTCCACGGCCAGTCCTCGCTTGCGGCCCGGTATCCATTTACCCGCGTCTTTGCCGGTCGTGGCGGCAGGGACGTGGTTCGCAGCCCGGATCGACTGAGTGTCGACCGCGAGCGCGCACGGGTCCTCGCGACGGCCGGCCCTCTCCCGGGCCTGGCAACGCAGCAGGTCATGAATCGCGGCATCGGTGCCGTCGTCGCGCCACGCGGCGAAGTAGTAGTAGGTCACCGGCTTCTGTGGCAGGTCGTGCGGCAGGTACGCCCACTGGCAGCCGGTCCGGTTCTGGTAAAAGATCGCGTTCACGATCTCCCGGAGATCCTGTTCGCCGTGGCGGCCCGCGACCGAGACCCGCTTGGCTAGCCAGGCGTCCAGGAACGGGCCGATCAACGCCCACTGCTCATCGCTGACATCACTCGGGTACGGCTTGCGCTGACTCATGCCGACCCAACGCCGAAGCCCACGAGTAGGACACGACCGCTACTCATATCCACACCATCGAGCGATAGCTATTTATCGCGAACTCGCAGACCATCCCCAAACGGACCAAGTGCATAGATCTCACTAAACGTCTGCAACTAGGAATATGACCAAAGGGCTGCAGACCATTGCCGTGCTGCGCTGGTTCCGGCCCACGCTTCATAAACCCATGGGACTACGTAACTTTCCGTGTGTGGCCTGGGCATGGTCCACGCCACGGTGACGACGAGGACATTGAAAAGGCGGCGGATCTCGGCGATGGTCGACGCGATGATCTCCGGGCCGGCATGGGGTTGCTGCGTGATACAGATCTTCGCGAATCAGCTATTACCGGCCTGAAGATGAGACGAACGTCCAGTAAGGCGTTCGGGCGGACGCGGGTCAGGTGAGGCGGAGGGTTGCGGCGAGTTGGGTTAGTTCGGCGGGCGCGTCGGCGGACCGCCACACGACGGCGACCAGCCTTCGCATCGCGGGCCGGTCGTGCACCTCGCTGTGGGCGGCGCGTTCCGCGGCGAGCAGCGTCCGGCCCGCCCGGAGCATGTCGCCGGCCAGGGCGTGCACGCGCGCCACGTCGAGGAGGTACGCCGCCCGGTGCTCGGGCGGCAGCCACCGCCACTCGTCGCCGGCCACCAGCCGCTCGTGCCGGGCCGTGGCCGTGGCGACATCTCCGAGGGCCGCTTCGACGACCACCCGGGCCGCTTCGACCGCGGCATGACCGAAACTCCCGCCACCGCCACTGTGTGCTGTCTCGCCAGCGCGGTCGAGCGACTGCCGGGCGACGGGTGCGTCTCCTCCGCCTGCGGCGGCGAGAGCGGCCTGGACGAACAGCGTCCCGCGCAGCGACAGGCCGGCCGCGGACTCACCGCCGACTCCGTGCGCGCCCACACGGTCAGCGGCGACGAGCGCGGCATCCACGGCGGATCGCCGTCGACCACGGGACCGCAGGGCCTGACTCAGTGACACGGTGGCGACGGCGGTCAGCTCGGCGACAGACCCGACAGGGCCGGGTTGGCGAGGAAGACCGCCGCGCTGAAGAACACCGCGGCCGGGATCGTCAGCCGCCAGGGCGCCGGCCATCGCACGGTCGGCGGCCAGCCAGGCCAACTCCCCCTGGTCGACCTTCACCAGCACGAGGGCGGTGAGCACGTACGCCCGCACCAGCAAATCGTCGACCAGCCCGTCGGCGCGGACCGGGTGCGCCGCGCGGACGGCGTCGAGCAGGCCAGGCAGCAGGGCCAGCAACGCCGCGTACCGGGCGTGCCGATAACTCTGCTCGGCGTGCTCCAGTCGGGCACGCAACTCGACCAGCGGCGGGTCGGTCGTGCCCTCCAGGTGGTACCGGGCCAGCGCCGTCCGTATCCCGTCCACCCCGGCGGCGACCGGATTCGGCCGCAGAGGCCGGGTGGCCAGCAGGACCTCCACGTCGATGCGCAGCGTCTCGGCGATCTCCCGGAGGTTCGACACCCGTTCCAGCCGGCGTACCCCACGCTCGACCTTGTCCACCCAGCTCTTCGACTTGCCGAGCCGGTCCGCGAACTGCTGCTGCGTCATGTTGCGCCGCACCCGCCACTGGGCGACCCGGCGACCCACCGGCAGCTCGTTCATCGCCGGCCCGTCGCGCTCACCGCACGACCCCGCGAACAAACAACAGGAGTACGACCACAGCGATCACGAGTCCGTAGAGGTACTGCCGTCGGGTGACCGCCGCCCGCGCCGGCAGCGGCGGACAGGGCACCTGATCCCCGTCCGGCAGCCGAGGGCGCGCACCGGCAACCGGATTGGCGGGCGGCAACGGCCCATCCGGCGAACGTTCACACATCGTGCCTCCTGAACAGCGCGATCGGTTGGCGAGACTCGGGGAACGGCGGCTGATCGGGCGATCGGCCCGGGGCGGAAGCGACCTGGGGGCACTCCCGCCCCGGCTGGGGGCACTCCGTTGCTGACGAGAGAACCCCTACCTACCCCAACTTAGAGTGCAGTGTGTACAGAGTCAACACAGGATGCACAGAGTGTCATGTGCGGTGGCATGCTCGGAGGGCTGACGAGAGGTGGCCCCGCCATGCCCAGGCAACCCGTGTACGAGCAGGTCATTGACGACGTGATCCGCTCGATTCAGTCCGGTTCCCTGCGACCCGGGGACAAGTTGCCGTCGATCGCGGAACTCGGCGAGCAGTACCAGGCCAGCGCGACGCCGATCAGATTTGCACTGCGCATCCTGGATGAACGGGGCTGGATCGAGGTGCACCAGGGCAAAGGCTCTTTCGTGGCCCCCAACCCGCCCGCCTGATCCTCGCGTCAGCCCGGCTTGGGGGCGTTTTCTTGATCGTTGACTGCTGAGCGGTACGACACGCCGAGCGTGGTGCTGCTGAGGCGCCAACGATCATCGGCCGCCCGACTGAGACCCCATGGAGATCCGCGCAACTTCGGGGCTTCGGGGAAACTGCTGCCTCAACGCGCCCCGATGCAGCAGTTTCCCCGAAAGTGAGCGGATCTTGGGTCGCGTGCCCATCGGGCAGAGAGTGACCGGGGTGCTTGGCCGGGCGAGGCTTGTCCTTGAAGACGTGTTCGACGGCCCGTAGCCCGGCAGGGGCCGTCGTCAGACCATCTCGGGGTCTCGCAGCAGTTGCCACAGGCCGGCGCCGTCGGGCGCGGAGAGCGACTTCTGCCCCTACCGGCCCCGAGGACGGCCGGTAGGGGCGGGCAAGCTAGCGGCCAACACCGACTGGGTCGGGGACGATCGGCGGATCGCCACCTCGGCGACGTTCTCCGGGTGGGCGGCGGCTCATGGGCTCCGAGCTGGCCGGGTTCCGCTGGATCGCCGGAGCCGACGTCGCCAACAACACCGTCTCCTTCGTCCGGATCGCCCCGGACGGCTCAACGCTGGTGTGCGTGGCGAACTTCTCCGCCCAGCCGCTGCACGACTACCGAGTCAGCCTACCGGCCGACGACACCCGGACATCTGGCTCCGGCCGAGCTGATGACGTTCAGCTCGTCTCTCGCCCCTGGCGGTTCCGCCAGGCGTTGAGGTGCCCGTTCAACCCTTCGACTGCCACCTGCGCTGGTGTCGCATTGTGTCGAAAAAGTCCGTAGCCGCCAAGAGCGTTCAACTCGATGGTCGTTTCCTTTCCGCCCTTGCCCCGTCGTCGAATCATCGGCGCCGTCGGGGTTGGACCACCTCCGCCGCTGGCCATGTCGATTCCGACGACCTCTGCCCAACAAACCTTCGTGGTGCGGGTGAACTCCCGCACCACCACACCATGAGGCTTGGCGTAGACGCCGAGGGTTGGTGCCCGAAGGGCCCCTATCCAGCTCAACAGAGCAACGAACCCGAAGCCGACTGCCGAAACCGAGTTCTTCTGCGAGATCGCAACGCCGCTGAGGATTGCAGCCATCACCGTCATGACAACAGTCAGGACAACATTCCAGAACCACGACCGCCAGGCTGTCCTCATCTCGCCCTCCCGCATCCTGATCTTCGCTCCCCGAACAGGCGGTGGGAGCGCACTTGTTGAGATCCTAGTGCGCTCCCACCGGTTCGTGATCATGCCCGTATCAACTCCATGAGGCGCTTCGCCACGGTGAAGATATCAGCATGCCTGTTGCACAAAACACTTGTTGATGCCGAAGGCGGGGCCGGACCAGGCCATCGTCTTCGCGATGGTGGGCCCGAAGCGCCAGGGCATCTTCATCGTGGTGGCGGCGTTCCAGCCAGCAGTTGACGCCTTTTGGTACGCGGCGTTGTTGGACGCCGAGATGAACTTCGGCAGCGGCACCAATGGAACGTTTTTGACGCCCCCCAGCTTGCCGTACTGCGCCATCCGGAAGGCGCTCCCGACGCCAAGAGTTCCCGCAGTCAGTACGCCATCGACCATGATCTGCTCTTTGTTATCTTCCCATCCACCCTGCTCGCTGATTGTCTGCTCAGTACGCACCGCATAAGCGGCGGCCTGAAGCCCGGCACATGCCACCATTCCGACGGCCGGAATAAAACACCCGGCGGTGGCAGCTAGTGTCGCAAGCATTCCTCGGTTGTCCTTAGCCCACTCGTAGGTGGCGTCCCACGCTTGGACGGTAACTCGGCCAACGGTGCCGACGACCTGACGCGCGTCGTCCACCGCCGCCTTGGCCCGATCGCACAGCGAGGCGAGGAATCCGCACTTCTCCGGCTTCGGCGTCTGTCGTGGCGGCGGCACGTACTTTCCGCGCTTCAGCTTAGTGCTGGTCAGCTTGTTCTTCTTGCCATAGGTCACGTTGTCGGTGGAGCCACATCCGCCTGGGCAGCCCTTCTTGACGTCGTACCCGTAGCAGTCGAAGTACTTGCAGTCGTCGGGGATCATTCCGGTCGGGTCGCTTGACGTCACCGGGGTGTTGTTGGCGTACGAATATCCATTCCACTGCTGCGGCTGTGCTGCATCTTGCAGTGGATCGACGGATGAAAATCGCCCTAAGGTCGGGTCATACGAGCGGGCGCCGACGACGGTAAGACCCGTCGGGCTCATAGGCTTGTCCAAAAAGCCGTGGTTGTCCGGTGCGGTGAAGCTCGCGCCTCGCGGTGCACCGTACGGGGTGTACTGCCGCCAGGTGGGGTTCTGGGCGGTGTTGTCGAGGTAGAGCGATGGGGTGCCCTGGTGGTCGGCGATGGCGAAGGTGTATGCCGTGCCGCTGCCGGTGCGGATGCAGGTGCCGCCGCCGGGGAGGGCGTAGTAGCGGCTGCCGGTGACGACGGTGGACGTGGTGTTGAGGGTGTGTTGCTGCCCCGGCAGGTAGAGGGTGTTCTTGCCGGGCTCTTTCTGTATCAGCAGGTTGCCGTCGGCGTCGTAGATGAAGGTGTTGTCGCCGCTGGTGCCTCCGGTCACCGTGGCGAGTTTGCCGGCGTCGTCCCAGGTGAGGCTTTGGTTGCCCTGGGCGGCGTTGCGACCGGTGGTGTTGCCGGCGTCGTCGTAGGAGTACGACGTGGTGCCCGTTGCCCCGCCGGTTGTCGTGGTGGAGGTCAGGGTGTGGGGCTTGTTCTGACCGTTGCCGTTGTAGGCGTAGACGGTCTTGGTGTCGGCGCCGCCGGTGAGGCTGTGCTCGGTCTGTTGGGTGCGGTTGCCGATCAGGTCGATCTGCCAGCTGGTCCAGTAGGCGCTACCGGCGCCGATGGTGTTGCCGACCATGGACTTGTTGGCGTCCGTGGGCGTGGCGGCGCAGGCGTCGGTGCCGGTCCAGGCTTCGGTGAGTCGGGCCAGGCCGTCGTAGCCGTAGCACTGGGTCTCCGCCGGGATGGTGGCGCCCAACCTCTTGCTGGTCTCGCGGGTGATGTTGCCAGCCAGGTCGTACTCGTACTCCTGCTCGTCGACGTTCGTGGGCGTGGCCGTCGAGCGGGTGACGAGTTGGTTTTTCAGCTGGCTCGTGTGGGGATCGTAGGTGTTGGTGACGTAGGCATGGCTGGTCGACGAGCCGATCTTCTGTTGGTCGACCCGGCCGTAGGCGTCGTAGCTGACGCTCTGGCTGTATCCAGCGAGACCACCGAGGGTGGTGGGCAGGTCAAGCACTCCGGAGTAGCCGTGCAGCACCGTCTCGGAGGGCAAGCCGCCCTTGGCGGGGTAGGTGTCGGACAGCGGCAGGCCGAGCACCGAGGTATAGGTGTGCCCGAACACGTACGACCCCCCGAGGGCGCCTTCGCTGTCCGGGATGGTGACCGTCGTGCCGAGGGAGCTACCGAAGACGTTGAACGCCTTCTCCTGGCTGGTGTAGGCCTGCCCACCCCCGTAGGCGGTTGTGGTGGTCAGCTTCCCGAGCGCGTTGGTGACCCCCGAGACGCCGTTGCTGTTGTCGTACACCCACGCCGCGCGCTGGTTCGCCGACGACTGGTTTGCCACCGTGGACGCGTACTCCCCGGTCTTGCGGTCGAGGGAGTCGTAGGTGAACGACAGGGTCTTGCCGCGCCCGTCGATGGACTCTTCGAGGTTGCCGTTGGCGTCGTAGCTCATGCTGCTGCTACCGGCATCCGGGTCCGACTTCGCCACGACCTGACCGAGCAAGTTGTACGTCGAGGTCCACACGTTGTTGCTGGCGTCGGTGAGCGTCGACTGGTTGCCGTGCTCGTCGTAGCCGTACTTGCTGACCGTCGCCGTCCCACCGGAGACGGTGAACATGCCGGTGAACGTGTCCGACGGCGTCGTCACCGTTGGACGGACGCTGTACTCCTGCAGCTCCTTCTTCCGTCCGAGCGGGTCGGTGAGCGTGGCGGAAGCGACGCCACCGGTGGGCGGCACGACGGTGGTGCGATCGCCGCCGTGCACCGTGGTCGTCGTCGAAACGGTCACACCGTTCTTGGCCGCCGTCACGACCACCGCACGGCCAAGGCCGTCGTAGGTGGTGAACGTCTGGCTCGGCACCTGCTTGCTCAGACCCACCGCCGACACCGGTGTGCTGACCGCCGGCGACGAACCGTCGTCCCACCAACCGTTGTACGACGCGCGCGTCCACCCACGCGTGTCGTAGAAGGTGTCCGCGATCATCCGACCGCCCATAGGGGTGACCGACTGGGTCTGGCGGGAGCGCAGCAGCGCGTCGTAGATGGTGATCGACTTCTGATAGCCGTTGGAATTGTTCAGAGTCTCCGTGGTGGTGGCCGATACGCCGGTCTTCGAGACGGCGTAGCTGAACTTGTGGTTCGCTCCGACGCTCGTCGCGCGGGAGTTCAGCCATACCGACGTCGCGCGACCGAGCGCGTCGTACTGCTGGGTGGTGACGACGCTGTTGGCGTCGGTGCTGACCAGCGGGATGCCGCGCTTCGTGTCGAGGGTGACCGTGCCACTGTGCCCGGCAGGGTTGGTGCTGGAGGTGGCGGTGACCAGTTTGACGGCGTTCATGGTGTAGCCGCTGCTGGTCTTGTTGCCCTTGGCGTCGTAGGAGTCGGTCACCCGGCCGTAGCTGTCGTAGGTCGACCGCTCGGTGGTCTGCCAGACGTACGCGCCGGAGGTGTGGTCCTTGGCGGTCTGGCTGAGGGTGACGTCGCCCTGGGACGGGGCGGTCGTCTGCGGGAACGTCGTGGCGAAGGTCTGGTCGTCGTAGAAGGTGCGTTCGGCCTTCACCACTTGGGCGGGTCGGTTGACGCTGCTCGGTGCGATGAGGGTGTTGACGCTACCCGGCTCGGAGGCGGGGCTGCCCTGGGTGAACCCGCCGCAGGCCGCGGAGACGGTTTCGGTCTGGCTGACCAGGCCGGCGAGGTTCTTGCTGGTGTTGGTCGGGGCGTAGGTGTAGGTGGTGCACTGGTTGTACGCCGTGTCGACCGGGACGGTGTAGGTGTAGGTGTTCTTCAGTTCGCCGAACGTGGCGCTGGTGGTGTTCGCGTCGTAGCTGTTGTCGCTGGCGGTGGTGCGCCAGGTCACCGAGCCGCTGCTGGTGACGGCCTGGCGGGTGTACGTCTTGACCGGCGCGACCCACTGCGCCGTCAACGCCGACAACCCGGTCCTGCTGCGGGTGGCGGTGGCCCCGGACAGCCAGTAGGAGGTGATGGTGGAGGAGTCGACGCGGCCGTTCTCGCCGAGGTACTTGGTGGTCTCCAACTCCTTACCGGCGAGTTCGTCGACGTCCTCGTGGGTGCCGCCGACGGAGTCGGTCAGGTTCAGCATGATGCTGTTGTTGTTCTTCGACATGCCGCGGTAGTAGGCGGTCTCGGATTGGGTGCGGCGGTCGTTGACGCCATCGCCGGTGAACGTCTGCACCTTGGCGTAACCGCGGAACTGGCCGTAGCTGCGGTACTTGGCTTTGACGACCTCGTCTTCGTCGTAGTGCCAGGCCGCGCCGCCCAGGTACTGGTAGCTGGTCGACAAAGCCGCCGCACCGCCGGTCGGGTCGGTGGACGTCACGCGGGTGACGGCGTACTTGTTGAACCAGTCCTTAAAGGGGTTCACGTAGCCGTCCGGGGTCCAGTAAACCGGGTAGCAGGAGCTCGTGTTGGCCGCCGGGTCGGTGCTGACCGGGGCGGTGCACGGCACCGGCAACTCGTAGGACGGCGAGATCACCGAACCGGTCTCGGTGGTGATCGTGGCGATGCGCTGCCGGTAGAACGACGGCAGGCCGCCGGTGATGTCGACCCGGTTGGGCAGCTTGATGCCGGTGAACGACACCGACGGCAACGTGATCGCCACGGTGGACCCACCCGCGCTGGTGTCGTGACCGGTGCGGGCGATTTCACTGAGCCACAACGTCGGCGAGGTGCCGTCACCGGTGGCCGGCATGCTGTGTGACAGGGCGTAGGAGTCGACCTTCTCGTACTGGCTGGTGGCCGTGTTGTACTGCTGTGCCTCGATCGAGGTCAGCCGGACGGTGGAGAAGAACGACGGGCTCCAGTCGTCACAGTCGGTTCCCGAGGCGCAGATCAGGTCGAATGGCACGTCCGGCCAGTTCGCCTTGTTAGTCGAGTTCAACGGCTGGCACGTCCCGGACAGACAGCGGTCACCGGTGTTGAAGACCACCCGGTTCGCCACCGTGCCGTACGCGCCGCCGTCGGTGAAGCCGTAGTCGATCCGCGCCAGGTTGCTGTCCCGGACGTAGGACACATCCGAGGCGCCCTTGTTGCGGCCGTAGAAGTTCGTGGCCTGGTTGTAGTAGTACGCCATCGCGTTGCCGTGGGTGTCGGTGACGTAGTCCAGGTTCCACCGGTACGCCATCGTGCACACCGACGAGGTGAACCCCGCCGCGTCATAACACGGGTCGCCCGAGTGCGGGGAGTACACCGGCGTGTGGTCCACCGACTTCGTCTCCGCCTTGCCCGAGGCCCAGCCCGGCAGCCGGTTACGGCCGAACTCGTAGGTCGTGCCGTCGCGCAGCGTCACCCGCCAGTAGTCGGTGTTGTACGTGCCCGAACCGTTGTTGGTGTTCTCGACGTGGGTGACGACCTCGCCGTTGTCCGACTCCGGCTTCCACACGTTCTTGGACGCGTCCCACACCAGCGCCGACGACGACCCATTCAACGACAGCGTCAGCATCGGACCGTCGTAGCAACGGTCCGGCGTCTTCACCGGAGACGCGCTGCCACCCGGATCGTCCATGCACGACGCGAAGGTCTGCTCCACGAACGAGCGCGGCGTGGACCAACCGTCACCGATCCACGAAGCCTGCGCGTTCGTCGACGCCGTCTGCCCGTCCACACTGCCCGAGTCGTACGACAACGCCACCGTCGGCACCAGATCCGACGCCGCCGGGGGCACGCTGATCGGGTACGAGTACGTGAACGACCCCGTGCTCCCGCCACCGGTCCACGAACCCGACGGCTTCAGATCCGTGGCCGCATACGTGCCGCCCTTACCGCCCTCCTCGCCGGCAGCCGCGACCGCCGCCAACACGGTCAGGCCACCCGCCGCCTGGGTCCGGGTGTCCGCCGCCATCGGCACCTCCGCCGACACCGACCTCGCCCCCGTGTCATTCGTCGACGCCAACGGCGACGGCACCCGACACTCATTCGCCGCCGGCGTCGTCAACACACACGACGGCAGACGCACCAGGCGCAACCGCGACCCGTAGTTACCGCCGAACGCCTCGGCGAACCCCGCGTAGTCCACACCGACCCGAACCGCGCCAGAGGCAACGTCCGGAGCCACCGACAGCAGCACACCGTCCACCCCGGCAGCCTCAGCCACCCGACGATCAGCGACCTTCACCGCCAGGCTGCGCGGGCCAGCCTTCTCCCCCACCGGCTGAACCCACACGGGCGCATCCGCCACACGCGCCTCCGCCGCAGCCGCACCCCGGGCACCAACCCCCGAAACAGCCGGCACATCGACCTTCGCCGACACCGACTTCGGCCACGCCGTACGCGTCGGCCGATACGTCGACTTCGCATCATCAGGCGGCGTGACAAACTTCGTCGGCAACGGCTTCACACCCTTGACCGACAGCCCCGGCGACGTCGCCGGGGCCTTCGCCACCTCCGGCCCCTTCGGCTTCGCCACCGCCGGCGCACCCGACAGCAAGCCCGCGGCCACAGACATGGCCACGACAGTCGCGGCCAGACGTCTAGGAGGTGTGAGCAGGCGTAATCCACCGTAGACGGTCATGCAGACCTCACCTCTGCCCGCTGGAATCGAAGCCACGCAGGATGATGGGTCGCGCACCTCCACGGCGTGAACAGTTTTTCACGTCCGACCGCCCACAGGGTCACGACGCGGTAACGATGATCAGCCGCCAAGGCCATCAGCCACGGCGTACCTGGGGAGCGGCCTGGGCACCACGCCCACCATCGCCGTCCAGCAGGCCCAGGGTCTGGTCACCGCGAAGCGCACCTGGCCGCTCAACGACGGCGAGGCGAGGGTCACGGCGGCGACCGCGGCCGACAGCTCCGGTGGCATCACCCTCACCGGCACCGGCACGCGAAGTAGCACGAAGGTGGCCTCTTCAGCCCGGCCCCGCAGGACGAACCTGGACGGCAACCTGACGTTCGACGCCGGCATCGTGGTGTGCGCCAGGTGCCGTAGTTACGACTCGTTCAACATCGCCGACGCCAACAACGACGGTAACGACTTGGTGCGCGATAGCTGAGTGACCCGCGCGGATCATGAAGATGGCCGTGCGGGACGATCATGATTGTGACGT
>NZ_JBNCKT010000018.1:0-66504 GCF_049841675.1 Micromonospora sp. DT4 | reverse complement strand
TCGTCATCGGCGTCGGCTCGGCGGTGCTGGGCACCGTGGTCGCCAGGGCGCTGCACGTCGACGACGACGCCGGCGTGGCGGGGGGACCACCCGTCCGAGTGGTCCCCCCGCGGGGTTCCTGTGCGTGGCTAGACTTCAGGTTGGTAGTTCACCTGTGCTCTGCTGCGGCGGGCGCAGGCCTCGGGAGGGTGTTCCCGCACCCTCTCGAGGGGCCGTCCTGCTGGGCGGCGGCTACTCGCAGAAGACCCGCACGGTCGCATCGGGGGAGTCCACCTCCACGGTCACGTCGTCGAGGTGCTCCACGAGCGCCTCCAACTGCTCGGGCTTGAGCTGGGTCAGGTCGATCGGCACGCCCGAGTCGCTGAGTGAGGCATTCGCCTTGACCAGGGCCTGCGGCGGGACCAGCGCCGCCAGCCGTACGCCGGCCCGCAGCAGTTGCAGTGGCACCCGCACGTTGACCCGCGACGGCTCGCCGTTGTCGGTGGCGTCCACCACCACCCGCAGGTACTTCACCTTGCCCTTGGGTCGGGCGTCGAGACCTGCCGCCGCTGGCGCCTGGTCCCGTTCGAGGGCGGCGATGAGCTGCTCCGCCTCCTCGGCCGTGATCTTGCCGGCGGCCAGCATGTCGAGGATGTCCTTGCGTTGTTCGGTCATTCCAACCTCTCCTATCGGATAGCCACGAGCACGGCCGTGGGGCCCTGCTCGATGTCGAAGCGGGCGCCGGGCAGCGCGGAGATGACGCGCCAACCGGCGCCGAGTGCCCGCACCGCACCGATGCGGAACACCAGGCAGGCCGCGATCGCCGCGAGCACGACCAGGACCACGACCGGGAGGAGCAGGAGCACCACCGGGAGCACCGGCACCCAGAAGCGGATGGGTCGGCGGTCCGGACGGTTGACCTTGACGGTCACCAACTGCGGCATCACGGCCGGCCGTCCAGCTCGGCCAACGCCTGCTGGGCGGTGATCTCACCGCGGCGCAACCGGTCGATGACGTCGGCCCGCGACGGCGCCGGGTCGGTCTCGACGAAGTCGAGCATCTGCGTGATCCGGTTGAGCCGTGACTTGATCGTCGGGTAGCTCACCCCGAAGATGCGTTCCATCTCCTTGATCGAACCGTGGCAGCGCACGAACGCCGTGACGAAGACCTGGTCCTCGACGTTGAGCTGAGCCAGTTGCGGCAGCTCGAACTCGCCCTCGATCGCGACGCCGTTGCCCGCCAGGCGCACCCGCTCGACGACGAACGGCTGCCCCCGCGTCAGGCTGGTCAGTTCCTGCCAGTCCATCGCCTGTTCTGTCATACCTAAAGTTTTAGCTTAAGGATCCTCAACTTTCTAGACTTCGATCTTAATTTTCTTAATCTTTGGTGATCGGCCGACGTCCCGTACCTCGATGGTGGTCTGTCCCGGCGTCGCCGGCAGGCCCCGCGCGGCCGGCGTCGCCGACGCCGTACTGGCTCAGGAAGATCCGGTGGTTCGGCGTCGGCGGGCATCAGTAACCCGAGCATCTCGGCCGCGCTCGTCGACCTGCTGGGCAAGCCGATCGCCGAGTCCACGACCCTGTTCATCCCACCGCCGTCTACCCCAGATTCAGTCGCTGTCCAGAGGGGATCAACACACGCTGTCTACTGTGGACTCGTGCGCCGGATGCGTCGCACGGTGACCGCTTCCAGCCTCACGATGGAGTGGAAGATGGACTCGTCGGGCCTGACGCTCGAAGGAATCAGTGTTCATTTCGGTGGGCTCGCCGCGCTGACCGACGTGTCCCTGCGTGTGCCTCCCCGGCGGGTGGTCGGCGTCATCGGCCCGAACGGTGCCGGGAAGAGCACCCTGTTCAACGTCATCTGTGGGCTGCTGCGTCCGGACTCTGGACGACTGCTCATGGACGGGCGGGTCCTGCGACGGCTGCGCCCGCACCAGCTCACCCGTCTCGGCATTGCGCGTACCTTGCAGGATGTCGGTCTCTTCGACGGGCTCAGCGTGTGGGAGAACGTCGTGGCCGGCGCGACGAACCAGGCCAGCGCCGGGTTCGCCACGGCGCTGTTCGGACTACCCGCGAGCGAGCGCGACGAGCGACGACTACGCGATCACGCGCGCGCGGTGCTGGACGAGCTCGACCTCGCGTCGTACGTCGACGCACAGCCCCGGTCCCTGCCGTACGCCATTCGCAAACGGGTGGCGCTGGCCCGGGCGCTGGCCGCGCGTCCACGTCTGTTGCTGCTCGACGAGCCGGCCGGCGGACTGGGTCCGGACGAGGTGCGGGAACTCGGCGCGCTGATCGAAAGCCTCCCCCGTCGGGCGGATCACCCCTGTTCGGTCCTGCTCGTGGAGCACCACATGGACCTGGTAATGGGGGTGTGCGACGACATCGTCGTCCTCAACTTCGGCCAGGTGATCACCTCGGGCGGTCCGGAGCAGGTGGGCAACGATCCGCGCGTCGCCGAGGCGTACCTGGGTGTCGCCGCTGAAAAGGCCGCATGAGCGCCGTATCCCTGTTGTCCGTGCGCGACTTGGTCGCCGGCTACGGTAACGCCGCTCCCGTCCTGCGCTCAGTCAGCTTCGACATCGAACCCGGCAGCATCACCGCAGTCGTCGGCGCCAATGGGGCCGGCAAGACGACCCTGATGCGCGCCCTGTCCGGCCTGATCCGTCCTACCGCGGGCGCGTTGCTGTTCGACGGCGTGGACCTGCGGAAGATGCCGGTGGAACGGCGGGTCCGGTATGGACTCGCACACGTGCCGCAGGGACACGGTGTGGTCGCGGAGCTGACCGTCGACGAGAACCTGCGCCTGGGCGGCCTGTGGCGGCGCGACCGTGCCGACGCCCGCCGGGCGGTCGCTGAGGTCTACGACATGTTCGAGCCTCTGGCCCGCCGGCGGCGGCACGCCGGGCATCAGCTCTCCGGGGGCGAGCGGCAGTTGTTGGCCTTGGGGCGGGCGCTCGTGGGTCGCCCCCGGCTCCTGCTGCTCGACGAGCCCTCCCTCGGCCTCGCGCCGAAGGCGGTTACGCAGACCCTGGCGCTGCTGCGCCGGCTTCGGGACGAATCCGCCGTGGCCGTGGTGCTGGCTGAGCAGAGCCTCCACGGCGCGCTGTCGGTTGCCGACCAGGGCGTCGTCCTGTCGCTGGGGCAGGTGGCGCTCGCGGCACCGGCCACGAGCCTGCGCGACGACGCCCAACTACGCCGGCTGTACCTCGGCTTCTGACCCGCCGGCGCTCAGCGCGCCCAGCCCGGAGAGGGATGTGATGCAACGGTTCGTGTTCCTGACGTTGGACGGCCTGGCCAGGGGGGCGGCCTACGCCGCCTTCGCGCTCGCGCTGGTGCTGATCTGGCGGGCGGCCCGAGTCATCAACTTTGCCCAGGGCGCGATGGCGGTGGCCTGTGTCTACGTCGCGCACAGCGTGACGGGAGCGACCGGGTCGTACTGGGCGGGATTCGCCGCGGCCGTGGTCTCCGGGCTCATCCTGGGCGCGGCGGTGGACTTCTGCGTAATGCGCCTGGCCGGCGGCGCGGCCGAACACCTGAACTCGGTGATCATCGCGCTCGGGCTGGTGCTGATCATTCAGGCGGTGCTCGGGATCGTGTACGGCAACGAGTTCCTGCCGACACCCGCACCGTTCGACCGTACGTCGTTCACGATCGGTGATTTCGTGCTGCTATCCCCATTCGACCTGTTCGTCGTGGCCGCGGTCGTGGCTGTCGTCGCGGCGCTCGCCTGGTTGTTCGGCCGCACCTCGGTCGGGCTGCGGATGCGCGCCGGGGCGTTCGCCCCCGAGGTGTCGCGGCTGCTCGGCGTCAACGTCGGTGGAATGCTCACCCTCGGCTGGGCGCTGGCCGCGAGTCTCGGGGCCATCGCGGGCATGCTCGTCGTCCCGACCGAATTGGCGCTTCACCCCCACGCCATGGACCTGGTATTCGTCGCCTCGTTCACCGCGGCGGTCATCGGTGGGCTGGACAGCCCACCCGGGGTCGTCATCGGAGGGCTGGCGGTCGGCTTGACCCTCTCGTACGTGTCCGGGTACCTCGGCGGCGACCTCACCCCCCTGGCCACCCTGATCCTGCTGCTCGCCGTCCTTCTCCTTCGGCCGCAAGGGCTGATCACCAGCGCCAAGGTGAGGCAGGTGTGAGCGTCCTCGTCGGATCGAGCCCGCTGCGGCGCGCGCTGCTCACGGCTCTGGCCGGTGTGCTGGTGCTTGCCGCCAGCCTGACCCTGGAACCTTTCCGCGGCTTCCAGCTCGCCACCGTCGCCGCGTACCTCTGCGCCACGGCCGGTTTGACCGTCCTCACCGGGCTCAACGGTCAACTCTCCCTGGGGCACGGGGCGCTGATGGCCAGCGGCGCGTACACCGTGGCGCTGGCCCAGGGCGCGCTTGTGGACGGCACCATGGCCCCGGGCTGGATCCTGGTGGTGACGCTGCTCGGCGCGTTGTCGGTCGGCGTCGTCGTCGGGGCCGTCATCGGGCTCGCCGCCGCCCGGTTGCAGGGCCCGCACCTCGCCGGACTCACGCTCGGCGTGGCGGTTGTCGTTCCCTCGCTGGCGACCACGTTCGACGCCGTCCTGGGCGGGGAGCAGGGCCTGCCGGTCGCCGCCCCGGCGCCGCCGCTGGCTCTCGGCCCGGCGTTCCCGTACGAGCGGTGGCAGGTCTGGCTCGCCTGGGCTATCACGCTGCCCGTGCTGCTGCTGCTCACCAACCTCGTGCACTCCCGCCTCGGTCGTGACATGCGGGCCGTACGCGACCACGAGGTCGCCGCCCGCCTCAGTGGGATCGACGTGGCCCGGACCCGCGTGGTGACGTTCACCGTCAGCGCCGGCTGCGCCGCCCTCGGCGGTGGTCTGCTGGCGATCCTGACGCAGGTCGCCTCGCCCGGCTCGTACCCGCTCACGCTCTCCGTGTTCCTGCTCATGGCGGTCGTGATCGGTGGTCTGGGCAGCCTGGCGGGTGCGATCTGGGGAGCGCTGCTCCTGGTCGCACTGCCCGACCTCGCCCGGTCGGTGACGGCCCTGCTGCCGTTCCCGCCGGCCGAGGCGCAGCGGTGGGAGGGCAACCTTCCCACCGCCGCGTTCGGGTTGATGCTCATCACGGTGCTGGCGCTCGCGCCCAGCGGGGTCGCTGGCCTGCAACGCCGGGTCGTGCGGTCCGTGGTCGAGCGGTGGCGGCCGCGTCGGGCGAGGACCCCCTGAACCATCCCTGTCTTCCCGAACACCGGCCGGTGACGGGACGGAGAAAGAGAGCGAACATGTTGTCTGTCAGGCGAATGTCGGCTGTGGCCGTCGCGGCGGTGACGCTGTTTTCAGTGGCTGCCTGTGGCTCGGGCGGATCGGGCGGATCGGGCGGGTCCACCGCTGTGCCCGGGGTGACCGACACCGAGGTGGTGATCGGCACGCACACCCCGTTGACCGGGCCGGCCGCGGCGGGCTACTCCACGATCGCCCCGGCCACCCGCGCGTACTTCGACTACGTCAACGCCAACGGCGGGGTGCACGGCCGCAAGATCACTTACAAGATCATGGACGACGGCTACAACCCCGCGAACACGCAGCAGGTGGTGCGGCAACTGGTCCTGCAGGACCGGGTCTTCGCCATCCTCAACGGTCTGGGCACCCCGACCCACACCTCGGTACTGGACTTCCTCTCCAGCAACCGCGTGCCGGATCTGTTCCCGGCCTCGGGCACCCGTAACTGGGACCAGCCCGCCAAGTATCCGAACACCTTCGCCTTCCAGCCCGACTACGTCGTCGAGGGCAAGATCCTCGGTGCCTACGTCAAGTCCCAGCACCAGGGGCAGAAGGTGTGTTTCCTCGGCCAGGAGGACGACTTCGGCCGCGACAGTCGCGCCGGACTGGAGAAGGTGCTCGGACCGGTGGCCGCCAAGCAGACGTACGTCACCAGCAACACCAACGTCGAGCCGCAGATCGGCGCCTTCAAGCAGCAGGGCTGCCAGGCCGTGGTGCTGGCCACCATCCCGGGTTTCACCGCCCGTTCGCTCAGCGTCGCCAAGCAGCTCAGCTTCACGCCGCGCTTCTACGTGTTCAACACCGGGGGTGACTACCAGACGCTGGCCAAGCAGCTCGGTGCCGACGCGAAGCTCACCGAGGGGCTCGTGGGTCTCAACTACCTCCCGCTCTACACCGACACCGCCGACCCGTGGATCCAGCTCTTCACGAAGATCAATACGGAGTACAACGGTGGCCGGCCATTGGACGGCAACGCGATCTTCGGCATGTCGATCGGCTACCTGTTCGTACAGGAACTGCTCGCCGCCGGCCGGGACCTCACCCGCGAATCGCTGCTCAAGGCGGTCGAGCGGGGCGGCTACCAAGGCCCGGGCCTGGCGCCGTTGCGGCACTCACCGACCGACCACTCCGGCTACGGCGGTGAGCGCCTCACCCGGGTCACCGAAGGGGCGCAGGCATACTTCGGCCCCACCTACCAGACCGATGAGGCGGACGCCCCCGTCACCGAGTACACCGCACCCCGCGCCGTGCCCCCGGCCAACGGTGTTCCGCAGGCCGGCTGAGGAAACATCGACCACATGGGTACGCAATGGACCATGGCGGTGGCGCGCGATGATGTCGTGCGTACCCGCTTCCTCGAAGCGCCTCGGCCGGTGCTCCGCGATGGCGACGTCCTGCTGCGGGCGGACCGTATCGGCCTGACCACCAACAATGTGACCTACGCGTTGACCGGGGACGCGTACCGCTACTGGGATTTCTTCCCCACCGAACCGGGCTGGGGTGTCGTGCCGGCCTGGGGTTTCGCCACGGTCGTCGCGTCCGCCGCGCCCGTGTTGAGCCCCGGAGACCGCGTCTACGGCTTCCTGCCGTGCGCGAGTCACCTGCTGATCCGGCCGGGCGAGGTGGACGCCGGCACCGTCTCCGACCTCAGCCCGCACCGCGCCGGGTTGCCCTCGATCTACAACGTGTACGACCTCGTCGACGACGGGCAGCCGAGCGGGATCTCCGAAGACCTCTGGGTGCTCTACCGCCCGTTGTTCTCCACCGCGTTCCTGCTGGCCGATCAGCTCAGCACGGATCCGGACCACGGCGGCGCGGCAGTGGTGCTGTCCTCGGCATCGAGCAGGACCGCGTACGCGACCGCCTGGCAATTGCGCCGCGACGGGGTCGAGGTCGTCGGCCTCACCGCGGCGAGGAATCTCGCCTTCGTCACCGAGCTGGGCTGCTACGACCGGGTGCTCACGTACGACGACATCGGGAGACTGCGGGCCGATGCCGCGACCCGCTACGTCGACTTCGCCGGCGCCGACACGACGCGTGCCCGGATCCGGCAGCACCTCGGTGAACTTCTGGTCGGGCAGATCGTCGTCGGTCTGACGCACAAGGAGCGGGGTGCCGCCTCTCGGGACGGCGCCGAGGTGTTCTTCGCCCCCAGTCGGCTGTCTAAACGGACGGCCGACTGGGGGGTTGGGGGATTCGAGAAGCGCCTGTCGGACGCGTGGCGGGAGTTCACCGCCTGGGTCGTGGGTCGTACGGACGTGCAGACCCACAGCGGACGCGAGCAGCTGGCACGGGTGTGGCAGGCCGTCGCGTCCGGCGACGTCCCACCGACGACCGGTCAGGTCGTGCTCATTGCTCAGTCCGCCGTCGAACACAGAGGGAACACCGCAGATGGGTAAAGTAATCATCGGGGCGCACCCCGCGTACGGCCACGTCGTCCCCGTGCGGGCGATCGCCGTGGACCTCGTCCGGCGAGGCCACGACGTCACGTTCGTGACCGGTACCGCGTACCGGGACGACATCGAACGCTACGGCCTCAGGTTCGTCCCGCTCTCCGGTGCGGCAGACGTCGATTCGCGGACCCTGCACCAACGGCATCCCGAGCTCCGCGCGTTACCCCGCGAGGAGGCGTTCGACCGGGCGATGTCCCACGTCTTCATCGAGACGCTCGCGGCTCAGCATCACACGATCCAGACCGAGATCGCCAAGGCGGGCGACGGGCCCGTCGTGGTACTTCATGAAAACATGTTCATGGGCATGTGGCCGGCGCTGCTCGGTGCGCCGGTGAACCGACACGTTCCCGTTCTGAGCATCGGTGTCTTGACGATCACCATGACCAGTGTCGACACGGCGCCGTTTCGTACCGGTCTCCCCCCGGACAGCTCCGAGCAGGGCCGGGAGCGTAACCGGGAGCGCAACCGGGTCTTCCAGGAGCGGGGAATTCCGCACACCCAGCGCGGACTCGAGGAGGTACTGCGTGGCCTCGGTGTGACGCGGCGGCCTCCGTTCCTCCTCGACGGGGTGGTGACACTTCCCGACCAGTACCTGCAACTGTGCGTCGAGGCGATCGAGTACCCCCGCAGCGACGCCCCGGCCAGCCTGCGGTTCGTGGGCGCGCTTCCCATCGGGGCCCGTGACGGCCATCATCACCCACTGCCCGAGTGGTGGAACGACGTCATCGCCAGCGATCGGCCGGTGATCGCCGTCTCGCAGGGCACGCAGGCGAACCACGACCTCAGTGAACTGATCGAGCCGACCCTGGAAGCCCTGGCCGACCTCGACGTGCTGGTTGTCGCCACGACCGGGCGGGACGCGGTGCCCACCCAGGTGCCCGCCAACGCGCGCGTGGCGCCGTTCGTCGACTTCGACCTCCTGCTGCCACACGTCGACGTCTTCGTGCAGAACGGCGGTTATGGTGGGGTGCAGCAGTCACTCGCTCATGGCGTGCCGCTCGTGCTGGCCGGGCAGAGCGAGGACAAGACCGAGGCCACCGCCCGCGTGGCCTGGACCGGCGCGGCCATCAACCTGGCGACGTCCCGCCCCGACGTGGCAGCAATTCGGCGGGCGGTGCAGACCGTGCTCGGCGGGTCGCACTACCGCGAGCGCGCCGCCGAGCTGAGCATCGAGTACGCGCGCCACGACGCGCTCGCCGAGATCGCCGCCACCGTCGACCAGTACCTGGCCATCAGTGCGGCGCCCGTGGTTCGGGCCACACCCCATTCGCTGTCGACGGACGGCGTCTGACATCGATTCAGTACGAAAGGCGGCGACCAACGCATCGGCCACCGGCCAGCGTCCGCGGCAGCCACGTACTACCCCGTCCAGGTTGCCCGAGACGGGGGCGACCGAGCGCCGGGGGAGTGTCGTCAGCGTCCCGCGCCGTCGAGAGTCGCGACCTCGCGGACGGCCTGGGCGACGGTCGCGAAGTCCTTCTTGAGGATCGCGCCGTGGTTGCTGGCGACCTTCGCGTGGACCTGGATGGCCGGGTTGCGGGCGGTCACCGCGTCGAGGCTGGCGCGGATACGTTCCTGCTCGTCACCCTTGCTGCCGAGGGACGTTCCCGAGGCGACCACGTACCGCACGGGGACGGTGATGGCGTCGAGCACCGGGCCCAGCTCGCGTTCCCGGGAGAGCCGGCCCAGCTCGATGTTGCTCTCCGCCTGCTGGTCGGCCGTCATGCGCGGGGTCAGGCCGGTCGGACGCAGCAGCGGCGTGAACCAGCCCATGCGCCGGAACAGCTTGCGGATGCGCTGCTCCATGGCCTCGTCCAGCCAGTCGTGCGGGAACGCGCCGTCGACCAGGACCGCGCCGATCGTGCGGTCCGGGTTGCGGTGGGCCCAGTGGGCGCCGACGACAGCGCCGTACGACCAGCCGACCAGCAGAGCCCGCTGCACGCCTCGGGCGGCGAGGACGGCGTCGACGTCCCGCACGGCCGCCTCGAACGAGTAGTCCGCCGAGCGTCCTGATTTCCTGCCGCGGGCCCGCTCGTCGTAGGTGATGTGCCGCCACCCGGCGCCCAGGTCGGTGATGACGTTTCGCCAGTACCCCTGGGTGGCGAACTGGCCGTTGAGGTAGACCACCGGGACGCCCGCACCGCCGGTGTCGGTGACGGCCAGGGCGGTGTCGTCGACCGGCGCCATGCCGCTCCAGGGCGAACGGGTCGGGGAGGGGTTGTTGGTCGTCATGGTCGTACTCCTTTGGGGGTTGGGGGGGTCAGAGGCTGCGGGCGGTGATGTCGCCCGACGAGGTGGTGGCGTGGATGTCGAGGTCGGCGCTGCCGTGGTTGGTCAGGGCGTTGCTCACGCGGCCGTGGTCGGTGCCGGCGTCCAGGGCGGCCGAGACGCCGCTGGCGGCGGCGACCGAGATGTCGCCCGAGCGGGTACGCAGCACGACCCGGCCGCGCGTCGCCTCGCCGACGAGGATGTCGCCCCGGGCGGTGCTGATCTCGGCGGACCCGTTGAGCCGGCCGACCTCGACGGTGCCGTCGATCGCGGTGAGGCGCACGCTCGCCGCCTCGTCGATCTTGATGTGGCGGTACGCGCCGTCCACGGTGACGTCGCCGAGGCGTCCGACGCCGCGCAGCTCGGCGCTGGCGGCCCTGACCTCGACGCGGGAGTCGGTGGGCAGCTGGACGGTGACCTCGACCGAACCGGAGGCCCCCAGGAGCTGCTTGGCGGGGGCGGCGGTCGTGACCCGCAGGACGCCGTCGGCGTATGCGACGGTGGTGTGCTCCGCGGCCCGGGTGTCGCGGCCCCGGCCGGCGTCGGCCGGACGGACCTCGACGGTGGTGTCGGCGCGGTCGGCGGCGATGAGCTGGACGCGCCCGGCGGGGATGTCCAGGACAGCGGAGATGGGGGACGGGGTGGCGAAGCTCTGCACGGCGTTCTCCGATACTCGTTCCGGTGTTTCTGATATCGGAAACGCTACGTTGCTTTCCAGGAGTAGGCAACGTTCTTGTTGCACGGTTCGCGCATAACAGCAGCTAGATTACTCGCAATTGTTGCAATAGCCTGCCGCATAAGGCAACGCTGGGCTCTGCTGCCGTTGCAATTGAATGACGGTGAACGCTATGGTGACGGGGGCGTGACGGCCACGACGAGACCACCACCGAGGAGATCACCGTGCCGGGAGGCAGGCTCACCCAGCAGGAGCGTCAGCAGATCGCATCCGGGCTGGCCGGCAGCCTCCCGTACGCCGAGATCGCCCGACGTCTCGACCGTCCGACCTCGACGGTAACCCGCGAGGTGCTGCGCAACGGCGGCCCGAACGCCTACCGCGCCGACCTGGCGCACCGTGCCACCGAACGCCGCTCCCGTCGGCGCACGCCCGCCGCCCGCACCGCCGAGTCGGTCCCGCAACCGCACGGCCGCGACGCCGACGCCGTCGCCGAGTACGAGGAGACGTTCACCACCGTCCTCACGGCAACGGGCCTGAACAAGATGGGGGCCCGGGTGCTGACCTGCCTGTTCACCACCGACACGGGCAGCCTCACCGCGTCCGAGCTGGCCCAGCGCCTGACGGTCAGCCCGGCGTCCATCTCCAAGGCGATCACCTTCCTGGAGAGTCAGAGTCTCGTGCGCCGGGAGCGAGACGAGCGCCGCCGCGACCGCTACGTCATCGACAACGAACTCTTCTACCAGGCGACGATCGCCAGCGCCCGCGCCAACGACCAACTCGTCGCGACGGCACGTCAGGGCGTCGCCGTCCTCGGCCCAGGCACTCCCGCCGCCGCCCGCCTGGAGAACATCGCCCGCTTCCTCGACTTCATCAGCGAGAGCATCACCCGCGCCGCCGAACGGGCCCGCGATGTCCTGCACGCCAGCGCCGCAGCCAGGCCCTAGCCGTTGTTAACGCTCCGCGGCGTCGCGGTGCCACTGCGGCGGGCGGGGCACCGGCGCGCCGGTGGTCGCGTCGCGCACGACGGCGCGGACGCCGCCGGGCGCGGGCGACACAGATCCGGGGGTACGCGCGGCAGCCGGCGCGGCAGCCTCCACGACGAGCAACACGATGGCGATGGTAGGGCAATCCACCCAGGCTACGCTAATGCCGCATTATTCCCGAACAAGGCGCAAAGGTCGTGCCCACCGCATAGCGTCACGAGAACGCAGACCGTCGCCTACCGGAGAGGACCGGACGTGAGCCGTGTCGAGACTGTGCTCCTGCCGGAGTTGGACGGGCCGGCCTCGCCGAGGCTGCCGAGGGCCCTGGGCCTGTTGAGCCTGGCCCTGGGCGTGGGCGCTCTGGCCGCACCCCGACCTCTCGCGCGACTGACCGGGGTGGACGACTCCCCGGCGGCGCAGGCGGTCATCGGAGCCGTCGGCGCCCGCGAACTGGTGCACGGCGTCGGCCTGCTCACCGGACGCCGCCCCGCCGGCTGGACCTGGACACGGCTGGCCGGTGACGCGCTCGACCTCACCCTGCTGGGCCGGGCGATGGCCGACCGTCGAGGTGAACGACGACGCCGCCTGGCCCTGACCACCGCCGCGATCGCCGGCATCACCGCCCTGGACGTCGCCACCGCCATCGCCACCAGACGGGCGCACCGGGCGCGGGCACGGGTGATCCGGACGGAGATCGCGGTGACGGTCAACCGGTCGCCCGCCGAGGCGTACCGGTTCTGGCGCGACATGGAGAACCTGCCCCGGTTCATGGCGCACCTGGAGTCGGTACGCGCCGACGACCTGCGCCGCTCGCACTGGGTCGCCCGTGGACCGGCCGGTCGCCACGTCGAGTGGGACGCCGAGATCATCGACGATCAGCCGAACAGGTCGATCACCTGGCGATCGCTGCCCGGCAGCCGGGTGGCCAACGCCGGCCGGGTCGCGTTCGTGCCCGCCCCCGGCGACCGCGGCACCGAGGTCCGGGTGCAACTGCGCTACGCGCCGCCGGCCGGCGCGCTCGGGAGGGCGGTGGCGAAGCTCTTCGGCGAGGAGCCCGAGCAGCAGGTCCGCGACGACCTGCGCCGGTTCAAGCAGGTGCTGGAGACCGGCGAGGTGGTCCGCTCCGAGGGCAGCCCGAACGGCATCTCCGTACGCCAACAGGTCATGCAGCGGCCCGCGCAGCCGCTCGCGACGTCCCGACGCTGACCGTTTTTCGAAAGGACGAGGAATGAAGGCCACCGCCTGGATGGGCACCGACACCGTCAAGGTGATCGACGTACCCGATCCGACGATCATGAATGCCAGGGACGCGATCGTCCGGGTCAGCACCACCGCGATCTGCGGCTCCGACCTGCACCTTTACCACGGCTACATCCCCGCCATGCGCAAGGGCGACATCCTCGGCCACGAGTTCATGGGCGAGGTGGTGGAGGTCGGTCCGCAGGTGCGCAACCTCAAACCCGGCGACCGGGTGGTGGTGCCGTTCCCGATCGCCTGCGGGCACTGCTCCTCCTGCCAGCGCGGCCTCTACTCGGTGTGCGAGAACTCCAACCCCAACGCCGGGATCGCCGAGAAGATCATGGGTCACTCGCCGGCCGGCATCTTCGGCTACTCCCACCTACTCGGCGGGTACGCGGGCGGCCAGGCCGAGTACGCGCGGGTGCCGTTCGCCGACGTCGGCCCGCTCAAGGTGCCCGACGAGATCCCCGACGACCAGGCCGTCATGCTCGCCGACGTCTTCCCGACCGGCTACCTGGGCGCCGAGATGTGCGACATCAAACCCGGGCAGGTCATCGCGATCTGGGGCGCGGGACCGGTGGGGCTGCTCGCCGCGGCCAGCGCCCGGCTGCTCGGCGCGGAGCGGGTGATCGTCATCGACCGGTTCCCGTACCGGCTGCGGCTCGCCGCGGAGCACGCCGATGCCGAGACGATCAACTACGAGGACGTCGACGTGCTCGACACCCTCAACGAGATGACCGCCGGCCGGGGACCGGACGCCTGTATCGACGCGGTCGGTCTGGAGGGCCACCACGGCAACACCGCCATGTACGCGTACGACCGGGCCAAGCAGGCCACGCGGACCGAGACGGAACGGCCGTTCGCGCTGCGGGAGGCGATCCTCGCCTGCCGCTCCGGGGGAGTGGTGTCGGTCGTCGGCGCGTACGGCGGTTTCGTCGACAAGTTCCCGATGGGGGCGTTCATGAACCGGTCACTGGTCATGCGGACCGGCCAGTGTCACGTGCAGCGGTACACCCGGCCGCTGCTGGAACGCATCCAGCGCGGCGAGATCGACCCGAGCTTCATCGTCAGCCACCGTATGCCGCTCCGCGACGCCCCGAAGGGCTACAAGATCTTCCAGAAGAAGCAGGACGACTGCACGAAGGTGCTGCTGAAGGCCTGACCGGCCCCCGCCGCGGGACGCCGTTTGTGGTCCGCGGGCTCGGGAACGCGGCTCGTTCGTCCGCCAGCCGGCCTGCGCGCCGGTCCAGGAGACGGAAGGAGCGGGTCATGGAGTACGAGCAGATGATCGCCACCGTACGACAGCGCGGGGGCCTCGGGGAGAACGAAGCGGTCCGATCCGTACAGGCCGTCCTGTCGGTGCTCGGTGAACGACTCGCCGGACAGGAGGCCGACAACCTCGCGGCGCAGCTACCGGACCGGCTGAACGGGTCCGTCACCCGCAACCCGCAGGGCCGTCGGTGGGACGTCGGCGAGTTTCTGAAACACGTCGGCGACCGGGAACAGGTCGCGAACGCGGACGTGGTGCGTCAGCACGCCCAGGTGGTGCTGAACACCGTTGCCGAGGCGCTCGACGACGACGACGACCGGCACGATCTGCTGGCCCAGTTGCCCGGCGGCATCATCGACCTCTTCGGTGTGCCGACACCGCGCGGTTGAGCACGGGTACGCCCCGCCCTCACCGAGGGCGGACTCCGGCCTCCACCGTCAGGGTTCCCGCCGGTCTCAGCCGGGTCCCTGGTGAGGGTGACCGGCGCCGTCGTCATCACCGCCCTGCACAGCGCCTCGGCCGACTCGGGGCCGGTACGGCTGTCGGACCAGTTGACCATCGGTCCGTAGAAGGTCGCCAGACCGGTCTCGCGCCAGAGCTTACAGCCTGCGACGACGCTCGATGTCCCAGGAGATCCACAAAGGATGACCAGCGCGATCGTCTACGGGATCGACCACTCGTGTACCGGCCGGTTGCTGTGCATCAGCTCCACGTAGTGCCGCACCACCTCGCGCAGCGCCTCCGGCCGGTCCAGGTGATCGGCGGACTCCAACCGGTGCAGCGTCTCCACCTGCCAGGTCGCGCCGTTGCGGCTGGTCAGGCAGCGCTGCTCGATGATGCCCAACAGCCGGTCGCGCTCGGTCGGGTCGAGCCCCCACCGGTCCAGGCCGTGGTGCGCCATCGGCAGCAGCCGGCGCAGCACCAACTCGGTGACCGGCAGGTAGCCGAGGCCGGGCCAGAACACCTGCGCGTCGATGCCGTGCCGGGCGCAACTGGTGAAGTTCTCCTCGGCGGCGCTGAACGACATCTGTGACCACAGTGGCCGGTCCGACTCGGCCAGGGCGCGGACCAGCCCGAAGTAGAAGGCGCCGTTGGCGATGGTGTCCAGCACGGTCGGCCCGGCCGGCAGCACCCGGTTCTCCACGCGCAGGTGCGGCCGGCCGCGCGACACGTCGTACACCGGGCGGTTCCACCGGTAGATCGTGCCGTTGTGCAGCCGCAACTCGGCGAGGTTGGGCACCTCGCCGGCCGCGAGGGTCTGCGCCGGGTCCTGCGGGTCGCACACCGGCAGCAGCGCCGGGAAGTAGCGGACGTTCTCCTCGAACAGGTCGAACACGCTGGTGATCCACCGCTCGCCGAACCAGACTCTGGGGCGTACCCCCTGGGCTTTTATCTCTTCCGGCCTGGTGTCGGTGGCCTGCTGGAACAGCGGGATGCGGGTCTCGCGCCGCAGCTCCCGGCCGAAGAACAGCGGCGCGTTCGCGCCGAGCGCCACCTGGATGCCGGCGACCACCTGGGCGGCGTTCCAGTAGTCGGCGAACTGCGCCGGGCTGACCTGAAGGTGGAACTGGGTGCTCGTGCAAGCCGCCTCCGGGGTGATCGTGTCGGCGGTGACCGCCAGGCGCTCCACCCCGCTGATGGCGATCGGCAGGTCCTCACCCCTGGCGGCGAAGATCTGCTCGTTGAGCAGTTTGTAGCGCGGGTTCGCCGAGAGCGTCTCGGCGGTCAGGTGCTCGGGGCGCAACGTTGGCAGAATGCCGATCATGACCATGTGCGCGCCGATCGCTCGCGCCTTCTGCTCGGCGGCGTTGAGGCTGGCCCGCACGTGCTCCTCGAAGTCGGCGGTGCCGGTGCCCGTGAGCCGGCGCGGCGGCACGTTGATCTCGATGTTGAACTGACCCAGCTCCGTCTGGAAACTCGGGTCCTCGATGGCCGCCAACACGTCGGCGTTCCGCATGGCCGGGTTCGACGCCTCGTCGACGAGGTTCAGCTCGATCTCCAGCCCGGTCATCGGCCGGTCGATGTCGAACCGCGACTCCCGCAACATCTCGGCGAAGACGTCCAGGCAGTTGCGCACCTTCTCGCGGTAACGGGCCCGGTCCTCACGACTGAAGGTCCGCACGCCGACGTCTTCGCCCATGGTCACCACCCTGTCACCGCTGGTTCCCCCAAACCTCGCACGGGGCCGGCGGGTGGGGGAAGACCCGAGGGTTCTTTCCTACCCCGTCGTGGGCCGTTCGCCACCCTGATCTTCGAGCGCTGGGCCCGCCGCAGGGGAATCCTCGACGTCGACCACCACCCGGCCCGCGAGCCCGCACCCGTCGGCTGACAGGCGGCCCGGCCAGTGCGCGGGCGCCCATCGGGACAGCTCAGGTCAGCGCGGAGCAGGCCACCACGCCGGCGAGCAGCAACGCGCCCAGGGTCGCCTGCAACAGCAGCGGCGGGCCGAGATGCGACCAGAGCGTCGCGGTACGCGGGGTAAGCAACTGCCCGGTGGTCAGATTGACGATCCGCTCGATACGGGGCGGCAACTCCGGGTCGCGCTGCGCACGAAGGGTGAGCTGCACCTGGTCGGCCGGGTGCAGGGCGCTCTGGGGCAGGTGCCCGTGCAACTCCACCTCGCAGAGCTGACCGGCGGTGTTACGCACGCGTACCGGGGTGACCAGGTACTCCGGGCCCTGCTTCAGCTCCTTCCAGCGCCGGCGGGTGCCACCGCCGCCGAAGGAGAACAGCGTCCGCAGCAGCAGGGCCGGCAGGCGGGCGAACGCGGCCGCGGTGAGCACCGCGACCAGCACCGGCTGGCCCACGCGTATCTCGCGGGTGTAGCCGTCGAGCAGGCGGACCAGCCGCCCGGTGACGATCCGCTCCGCCGGGTGCACGATCCGTCGGGTATCGAGTCCGCTGTCCATCTCCACCACCGAGAGTCCGCTTGTGTTCACTGATCGTATCGACGTCCTCGGTTGAACGACGTGAATGAAACCTGGTCACGGGCTCACGCCCGCGAGGTGACATCCCGGGCGAGGAGGGTAAGCGGGGGGCCGAGCTGGAAAGGGGTCGAGCATGCAGCTGTCCTTCCTGCGCCCGCTCTACGACCGACCCGGGCCGTGGTGCTCGGTGTACCTGGACGCCTCCGCGGACACGGAGGACGCCCACCCCGCGCTGGACCTGCGCTGGCGCGCCCTGGAACGTCGCCTGGTCGAACAGGGGGCGGACGAGGCGAGCGTCGACGCGCTGGACCGGGTGATCCGGGGTCACGACCCGATGGTCGGGGACTACGGTCTGGCGGTCTTCGCGAGCCACGGCCGGGTGGTGCTCTCCGAGTACCTGTCCGCGCCACCGCTGCGCGACCTGGCGAGCTTCGGACCGTTGCCGCACGTCATGCCACTGCTGGCTCAGCGCGGCGAGCAGGTGGCCTGGGTCCGGGTCGTGGCCGATCGCACCGGCGGCGACGCGGTGGCGGTCAGCGCGGGTGGGGTGCCCCGACGGGCGCACGTGGCCGGCCGGGAGAGCTTCCCGCTACGTCGGGTCCAGCCCGGCGGCTGGTCCCAGTCGCGCTACCAGCGGGCCGCCATGGAGGCGTGGCACCAGAATGCCGGCGACGTCACCGCCGCGACCGTGGAGCTGGCCGACCGGGTGGGCGCCGACGTCGTGGTGGTGGCCGGTGACGTCCGGGCCACCGGGATGATCGCCGCCCAGATGCCGGAGCGCTGGCAGGACCCGGTCGTCCGCACGGACGCGGGGTCCCGGGCCGGCGGCGCCGACCAGACGATGCTGGACGACCTCACCGTGCAGACCATCGCGGAGGTCGCCGACCAGCGGATCAGCGCCGCGCTGGACCGGTTCGGCGTGCAGGAGGACGTCGGCGCCGGCCTCGACGCGGTCGTGTCGGCCCTGCAACGCAACCAGGTCGACACCATGCTCATCGTCGACGACCCGTCGGCCAACGGGGAGCTGTGGATCGGCCCCGAGCCGACCGAGATCGCCGTCGACCCGGCCCAGCTGAGCGCGATGTCGGTCGACGACCCGCAGCGGGTACGCGCCGACGCGGCGCTGGTCCGGGCGCTGGTCGGCACCGACGCGGCGTTGACGGTGCTCGGCGCCGACGAGGCGCCCCAGCTCACCGACGGCGTCGGGGCGGTGCTGCGCTACGTCGACGCCGGCACCCCGGGGCGCGGCAATGGCTGAGCGCCGTGTCGCGGACCTGGTGGTCGATCGGCTGCGGGCCTGGCGGGTGCCGCGCGCCTTCGGCTACCCGGGCGCGGCGATCGTCCCGCTGGTCGAGGCGCTGGAGGGCGCCGGGGGCGACCCGGCGTTCATCCCCGCCCGGCACGAGGAGACCGCCTCGTTCATGGCCACCGGGCACGCCAAGTTCACCGGCGGCATCGGGGTCTGCCTCGCCACCCAGGGGCCCAGCGCGGTGCAACTGCTCAACGGCCTCTACGACGCCAAGCTCGACAGCAAACCGGTTGTGGCGATCGTCGGTGAGGACATCACCGGGCCGCTCGGCGGCGCGCACCAGCAGATCGGGCTGAGTCGGCTCTTCGGCGACGTGTGCAACCAGTTCGTCCAGTACGGCCGCAGTCCCCAGTCCGTACCCGCGCTGCTCGACCAGGCGTTCCGCACCGCGGCGGCGACCCGCAGTCCGACCTGCGTGGTGCTGCCCCGGTATCTACAGGAGTCCCTGGTGCCCGATCTGGGCACGCACGCGGCGGGCGTGATCACGGCGACCCCCGGTGAGCCGCTGGCCCGGGTGCTGCCGCACGAGGTGGACCTCGACGCCGCCGCGCAGGTGCTCGGCAATGGTCAGCGCACCGCGATCCTGGTGGGCCAGGGCGGCCGGGGCGCCGCCGCCGAGATCGTCGAGTTGGCCGACCGGCTCGGCGCCGGGGTGGCGACGTCGCTGTTGGGCAAGCCGATCCTGGACGAGCGTCTGCCGTTCCACGCCGGTGTGCTCGGCGAGGTCGGCACACCGGCCGCGGCCGAGCTGATGGGCGGCTGCGACACGCTGCTGCTGGTCGGCACGAACGACCCGTGGACCGACTACTTCCCGATGCCGGACCAGGCCCGTACGGTGCAGATCGACATCGACGGCACCCGCATCGGCAGTCGGTACCCGGCCGACGTGGCGCTGGTCGGTGACGCCACCGAGACGCTGCGGGCCCTGCTGGCTCGGGTGCCCGCCCGGCCCCACCAGCAGTGGCGTGCGACGGTGGAGAGCGCCGTCGACCGCTGGCGTGCGACCGCGGCCGATCGGGCCGCCGCGCCGGCCGAACCGATCAACCCGCAGCTCGTGCTCCAGGAGCTGTCCACGCGGGTGCCGCACGTCGGGTCGGTCGCGGTCGACGTCGGCTCGGTCCTCTACTGGTACGCCCGGCACCTCGTCCTGCCGCCCGGAGTGAACGCGCAGCTGTGCGGCACGCTCGGCTCGATGGGTTGCGCCCTGCCGTACGCGGTGGCCGCCAAGCTCGCCGCGCCCGACGCGCCGGTGGTCGCGCTGCTTGGTGACGGGGCCATGCAGCTCAACGGTCTCGCCGAGCTGATCACGGTGTCGCACCACTGGCAGGAGTGGGCCGACCCACGGTTGGTGGTGCTCGTGCTCAACAACCGTGACCACAACAGCATGGGCGGCGGGCGGGAGCCGTCGGCGGACCCGATGCGTCGTCGCCCCGATGTGCCGTACGCGGGCTGGGCCCGGCTGCTCGGGCTGCACGGTGTCCGGGTCGACCGCCCGGAACTGGTGGGCGCGGCCTGGGACGAGGCGCTCGCCGCGGACCGCCCCTGCGTCCTGGAGGCGGTCGTCGACCCGTCGGTGTCGCTGGCGCCGCCGGAGCCCGCCTTCGCCGACCTGCGTGGCCTGTACGACGAGGGGGAACCGGCCCGGCGCGTCCGCGAGCAGGTCGAGCAGGCCGTGGCCGTGGAGGATCTCGTTTAGGCGCGTGCCGCCAGGGCATCAGTAGCGGCCCGACGACGCTGGAGGTCACATGCCGGAGCCCGCCGACCGTCCGTACGGTCCCGCGCCCCTGCCGCAGCCGCGCGGCCCGTTGTCGGCGGCGGTGGCCGACGCGCTGCGCCGCGCGCCGCACGACCTGCCGCCGGACCTCGGCGTCGACCTCGACCCGGCGGACGCGCTGACCGACGAGGACCTTCAGCTGACCCTGTTCCTCTGCTACGAGCTGCACTACCGGGGGTGGCAGGGCGTCGACGAGGGCTGGGAGTGGCAGCCCACCCTGCTGGCCCTGCGGGCCCGCGCCGAACGACCCTTCGAGGAGGCGCTGCGCCAGCTGGCCGGCGCGCCAGCGGTGCCGGCCGGAGGCGTCGCGGCCGGGCTGGCCGAGCTGGTCGCGGCCGACGACGGGCCACCGCTGGCGGCCACGCTCCAACGGCGCGCCGGCCTCACCCAGTTCCGCGAGTTCGTCGCCCACCGCTCCGTCTACCACCTGCGGGAGGCGGACCCGCACAGCTGGGCGTTGCCGCGCCTCGGCGGCCCCGCCAAGGCCGCCCTCGTGGAGATCCAGACCGACGAGTACGGCAACGGCCGGTTGGACCGGATGCACGCCGAGCTGTTCCGGCGCACGCTTGAGCGGCTGGGCATGGACACCGGCTACGGGGCCCACCTCGACGCGGTGCCCGCCGTGACGCTGGCGACCAACAACCTGATGTCGCTGTTCGGGCTGCACCGACGGCTGCGCGGGGCGCTCCTCGGGCACCTGGCGGCCTTCGAGATGACCTCGTCCCTGCCGAACCGCCGCTACGGCAACGGGCTGCGCCGCCTCGGCCTGGACGAGGTGGCCACCCGCTTCTACGACGAGCACGTGGAGGCCGACGCGGTGCACGAGCAGATCGCCGCGCACGACCTGTGCGGCGGCCTGGTCCGGACCGAGCCGGCGCTCGCCCCCGACGTGCTCTTCGGCGCGGCGGCGGCGCTCGTGGTGGACCGGCTCTTCGCGGGGCACCTGCTGGACAGTTGGGCCGCCGGCCGCAGCTCGCTACGGTCACCCGCCCCGCCGACCCCGCCCGCCCCGCCGACCCCGCCGCCCACCGTCCCGCTCGTCGGCCCAAGCCCGGTGGCCACGGCTGCGGCGACCCCTGCGGCCCCGGTGGCTTCGCTGGAGCCGATCGCGCTCGTCTGATCCGAACGGCTCGCCACGCTCACCGGATCGCCGGCTGTGCCCGCGGGTCAGACCGGTCCACCTTCGTCCTTTGCTCTGCTCCCACCGAGGCGACAGTGACGGGCCGTGAGTGGTGCGTCGGTGGAAGCAGAGCAAAGGGAGCGAGTCTGGTGGGGCCCGGTGGAGGATGCCGAGTTCGTGGTGGGGCGCGACGGCGTCGGCTCACCCCTGGCGGGTGGTGCCCGCCCGGAAGTTGATCGCCTTGTGGGTGCCGTCGCAGAACGGCTTGAGCGCCGACTTGCCGCAGCGGCACAGCGCCACCGTGCCCCGGCGGGCGTCGATCCGCTCGCCGTCCGGGGTCACCAGTTCGAAGTCGCCACGGACGAGCAGCGGACCGTCCTCGTACGGGGTGATCGTGGCGGCGGCGGGCTCGCTGGTGTCGTCGGTGCGCATGGGCCCCGATGTGCCCGCACCAGCCCCGGTGAAACCTGCGCGACCGATCGCCGCTGATGGTCCGCCCACCCCGCTGACCAGCGAATTGTGCCGCCGGGTGGGTGATGCCCCGTTTGAACCCCATCGGGACGGGAAGCCGGGCCGCGTGGTGAGCGAACGAGGCAAGGTGGGGCCGGTGCACAAGGTGCGCAAGGGGCTCACGGCCGATGGCGCCGGTCTGGCCGGTGACCGGGTCGTGGCCCAGAGCAGCGCGGCCCGCGTGCTGGTCGCCGCCACCGCCCGGGCGCTGCGTGGCGTGGACTGCGCCGACCTCGGACACACCGGGCCGACCTCGCGGTTCCCGGCGGCGCCCGAGCCGGTACGCCGGGCCGCGGCGACGCGGGCCGCCGGGCGGGTCGCCCTCACCGCCGACCAGGTCGGTGAGGTGGACGCCGCCCGGGTGGCCCGATGGTTCGTCGACCAGTACCCGCGCCGGAGCTACCCCGGGGTGGTCATCGGCTCGCCGCACGGCGCGGCGGCACACCTCGCGGTGGCCCTCGGCGCGCCGTGGCTGCCCGTCGGCTTCGAGATGACCGCGCACTGGAGCGATGGGGCCGTGGACCGTCCCCGGGAGGCGCTGGAACACGGGCGCGCTCTCGCCGAGCGGCTGCTCGCGGGCAACCCCGACGTGCACGTGCGTCAGGTGCACTGCCCGGCCAGCCGGGGGCCTCTGACCGGCGTGACGGTGTCGCTGGCCACCCGCTGGCGGGCGCTGCCGGCCGCGTACGCGCAGTTCCTGGGCGACCGGCTGAGCGCCGACGCCCCGATCCTGCTGGTGCGTGACGCGCGTACCTGGCCGGTGCTGGAGCGCGGCCCGGGGTACAGCTTCCAGGTCGGCTGCCCGGCCAGCGGGCTGGACCCGGTGGACTTCCACCCCGACAGCCACGCCCTGCGGCAGGTGCTGCGCGCGATGGGCGGGGACGCCGCCCGGTGGGCGCCGCCGGAGGTGTCGGTGCCGTCGGGCGACGCCGAGCACGGCATGGACCCCGGGTTCGAGGAGGCCACGCAGGACTTCGCGGCCCGGCACGGACACCCGCTGCACCGGCTGCTGGTGCCCCGGCCGGCGGCGTTGAGCGCCGGTGTGGCCGACCTCTACCGGCGGTGGCTGCGGGCCGCCGGCAAGACCGGTGACCGGTTGGTGGTCGAATGCGGACGGCTGCTCGATCCGTGGCAGGTGGTACGGGCGGGGCTGGTGCCGTACTGGTGCGAGAACGCCACCCGCCGCAGCGTGGACGAGGCGGAGTGGTGGCTCGCCGGCAGTGAGCCGTTCAGCTCGGTGGACGTCCTGCCCGAGCCGCCCGGCATGCGCTCGCCCGCCCTGGCCGGCCTTCCGCAGTGGTTGGCGGTCGCCGGCTTCGGACGGCGGCGGCGGGCGTTGGACCGGACCTCCGCGCGGGGCTACCCGGTGACGTCCGTGCCGACGTGCCGGGCCACCGAGGTGCTGCGCGCCCAGCCGTACGACCTGCCCGCTCCGCCCCTGCTGGGGGCTGCCGAGGCCCTGTCGGTGCTCCGTGACACCGGCGGTCACCAGGGGTTGCTCGTCTCCTGAGGGGAGGACGCCGAAACTTCCTCGCGAACCCGGGGTCTCGTGATTGAGTACCTACGGAGCGGGAACATCGCTGGCTGCGACGAACTGATCGCGCTGCGTAGCGATGTTGTCGCCCGCTGGCATCCCAGTCACTGACCCACTTTCCGGCCCGGTGCGTGGCTCGACCACGCGCACGACCGGTTTCCCGATCCGGGCGGGGGACCTTCCTGAGGGAGGCGCGGATGTTCGGACAGACGAGCACGACCACGACCACACCACCACCCACCGAGCGCGGTCTCGAGGACCTCGACGCGGCGGCGCTGGCGTACGCGGCCCGGATCGAAGGGCTGCCGCCGGAGCGGCGACAGGAGGCGCGGGACGACCTGGTTCGGTTCGCGCTGCCGTTCGCCGGGCGGCTGGCCCGCCGCTACCGGGGGCGGGGCGAACCGCTGGAGGACCTGGAGCAGGTGGCCCGCCTGGGGCTGGTCAACGCCGTCGACCGGTACGACCCGGAACGGGGCTCGTTCACCGCGTACGCGGCGATCACCATCGTCGGGGAGATCAAGCGCCATTTCCGGGACCGCACCTGGGGCGTACACGTGCCCCGGCGGCTGCGCGACCTGATCCTCGAGGTGGGGCAGGCCACTGCGGCGCTGACCAGCGAGTTGTCCCGGGCGCCGTCGGTGGCCGAACTGTCGGCCCGGCTGGAGACGCCGGAGGAGGAGATCCTGGCGGCGTTGGAGTCGGCGGCCGGCTACAGCCCGGCGTCGCTGAACGCGCCGGTCGGCGGCGAGAGTTCGGCGGAGTTCGGTGACCTGGTCGGCGAGTCGGACAACGCGCTGGAATCGGTCGACGACCGGGTGACGGTGAGCGGCCTGCTGCACCGGCTGCCCTGGCGTGAGCGCCGCATCCTCGCCATGCGCTTCTACGGCAACCAGACCCAGGCGGAGATCGCCGCCCGGTTCGGCATCTCCCAGATGCACGTGTCCCGACTGCTGTCGCGGGCGCTGACCTGGCTGCGGCAGGCCATGCTCGCGGACGCGCCGCCGCCCTGGCAGAACGGCGCCGCCGAACCGGACCCGGGCAAGACCCGCATCTCGGTACGGCAGAACGGCGACCGGGTGGTCGTCGAGGTCGGCGGCGAGGTCGACCGCGACGGGGCGAACCAACTGCGCCGGGCGGTGCTGGAGGCCGTCACGGGCCAGCCGAGCGAGGTCGTCGTCGACCTGGTCGGCGCGGGCGGCTTCGACGCCGGCGGGATCGCCGCGCTCGTGGCGGGCCGGGAGGCGGCGGAGCGTACCGGAGTGCCGCTGCGGCTGACCCGGGTGCAGCCGGCGGTGCGCCGTTCGCTCACCGCCGCCGGACTGTCGCCCACCCGGGACTGACCGGCCGACGACGACAGAGGGGCCCACACCCTGGTGGTGTGGGCCCCCCTCCGACGTACCGACCGACGCTCAGTGCTTCTCGTCCTCGCCGTCGCTGTGCGGGTGCCGCCAGCGTTCGTGCGGCTTCGGCGCGTCCTGCGCGTCCTTCGGCGCGTCGCTCTGCTCGAAGCTCGGCCGGCGCACGCCCTCGGGCTCGGGCACGTCCACCGGGCGGGCGCCGGACTCGGGCGCCGGCTGGTACCTGGCCGCTTCCGGGGCGCCGTGCGCGCCCTCGGCGGCGGGCGACTCCGGCGCGTGATGTTCCAGGTGCATCTCGTCGCCGAGGTGCTGCGGCGGCTTCGTGGTGCGCTGCGGCAGGTCGCGGCCCAGGTCGGCGACGAGGGGGCCGTACTTCAGGTCGAACGCCGGACGCTCCGAGCGGATGCGGGGCATCTTGTCGAAGTTGCGCAGCGGTGGTGGGCAGGTGGTCGCCCACTCGAGGGAGTTGCCGAAGCCCCACGGGTCGTCCACCGTGACGATCGCACCGTACCGCCAGGACTTCCAGGCGTTGTAGATGAAGAACAGCGTGGACAGGCCGAGGATGAAGGCGAAGATGCTGGAGATGGTGTTGAGCGTGGTGAATCCGTCGGTCGGCAGGTAGTCGGCGTACCGCCGCGGCATGCCCTCGTTGCCCAGCCAGTGGTGCACGAGGAAGGTGCCGTGGAAGCCGATGAACAGGGTCCAGAAGTGCGCCTTGCCGAGCCGCTCGTCGAGCAGACGCCCGGTCATTTTCGGCCACCAGAAGTAGAAGCCGCCGAACAGGGAAAAGACCACCGTCCCGAAGACCACGTAGTGGAAGTGCGCCACCACGAAGTACGTGTCGGTCACGTGGAAGTCGACCGGCGGGCTGGCCAGCAGCACCCCGGTGAGGCCGCCGAAGAGGAACGTGACCAGGAAGCCGAGGGCGAACAGCATTGGCGTCTCGAAGGTCAGCTGCCCCTTCCACATGGTGCCGATCCAGTTGAAGAACTTCACGCCGGTGGGCACCGCGATCAGGTAGCTCAGGATGCTGAAGAACGGCAGCAGCACCTGGCCGGTGGCGAACATGTGGTGCGCCCAGACCGTCATGGAGAGCACCGTGATCGCGACCGTGGCGAGCACAATCCCGGTGTAGCCGAACAGCGGCTTGCGGGAGAAGACCGGGATGATCTCGGTGATGATGCCGAAGAACGGCAGCGCGATGATGTAGACCTCGGGATGGCCGAAGAACCAGAAGAGGTGCTGGTAGAGCATCGGGCCGCCGGTGGCGGCGTCGTACACGTGCGCGTTGATCAGCCGGTCGGCCGCCAGGGCCAGCAGCGCGGCGGCCAGCAGCGGGAATACCAGGATCACCAGCACGCTGGTGAACAGCATGTTCCAGGTGAAGATCGGCATCCGGAACATGGTCATCCCGGGCGCGCGCAGGGTGAGGATCGTGGTGATCAGGTTGACCGCGCCGAGGATGGTCCCCAGCCCGGAGACGACCAGGCCGATGACCCACATGTTCGCGCCCACGCCGGGGCTGTTCTCCACGCTGCTGAGCGGGGGGTAGGCGGTCCAGCCGAAGTCCGCCGAGCCGCCCGGCGCGAGGAACCCGCCGACCACCATCAGCCCGCCGAACAGGTACAGCCAGTAGGCCAGCGCGTTGAGCCGGGGGAACGACACGTCCGGCGCGCCGATCTGGATCGGCACGATGTAGTTGGCGAAGCCGAACGCCGCGGGCGTGGCGAAGAACAGCAGCATGACGATGCCGTGCGAGGTGAAGAGCTGGTTGTACTGCTCGGAGGAGAGGAACTGCATCCCCGGTCGGGCCAGCTCGGCGCGCATCAGCATCGCCTGCAGACCGGCCACCAGGAAGAACCCGAAGGAGGTCAGCAGGTACAACACGCCGATCTGCTTGTGGTCGGTGGTGGCGAGGAACTTGATCAGGGAGTTGCCGGGGACCGGCGTCCGCAGGGCCCCGGGAAAGCCCCCGAAGCGGGCCGGTGCCAGGATCGCCGGGCCCCGATCGCGAACGGGTTCCGTGGTTACCCGCTTGGGCATGGCTGCTCACCCCGTCGTGACGGCAGAAAGGACGGGCGTGCCTACCCGACCCTCGCACCATGTAACCAGGCTTAAGCGGTAATTTCGGTCAGATTGCCCGTACCGGTCGAAGCGTCCCGAACTCTCAGGCCACCGGCAGTATCGCCCAGATGGCTTTGCCCTGGCCCGCCGGGACGCTGCCCCACCGCTGCGCCAGCTCGCGCACCAGCAGCAGTCCGCGGCCGCCCTCGGCCCGCAGGTCCAGGCCGGCGGGTTGGGCCTCCGCCGGGCTGCCGTCCACCACGGCCAGGTGCAGGTACGGCCGACGCAGGGTCACCGTCACCTGCATGGGGGTGCCCACGTGTCGGACCACGTTGCCGACCAGCTCGGTCAGCACGAGAGCCGCCGGGCCGGCAGCCTCGGGCAGGTTCCACCGGGCGCACGCGTCGCCGACCAGATCCCGGGCTCGCCGACAGGCCTCCGCCACCGGCTCCAACCGGGCCCGGATTCGTAGCGCGCCCTGTGCGCCGGCCGCCCTCGTCGCCTCCGCGCAGTCCGATGAGACCGGGACCACCCGGCACGTCGTCGACTCGGCCAGCCACCGGGCGGCGATCGGGGACGGGGCACACAGCACCACCGGCACGGCCGGCCACTCCTCGGCCTGCCGAGCTGTCGCCGCGAAGACCGACAGCGCGAGCCGGTCCCGCACGGTCACCCGCGCGAGGTCGACCACCAACGCCTCCGGCTGGGCGGCCAGCGCCCCGTCCAGGGCCTGGTGCACCGAGCGCATGGTGCCCAGGTCCAGGGCACCGGTGAGCCGGACGACCGCCACCGGTGCGGAGTCGCGCACCTCGCAGGTGATCCGGCTAGCCATCCGGGTGCCCTCGATTCGCTGGTAGGTCGGGATCTGCCAACTACCCGAGGCCCGACGGCGCCAAACCGGACCGATCGGTCGGCGCGCCGGGGTCACCCTGATCGGGCGGGCCGGGGTCGCGCGGTCAGCAGACCCAGCGCGATCAGACCGAGGCCCAGGCCGAGATGCAGCCAGTCATCGGCGGGATTGACCGGCAGGACGTTCGCGCCGGTGTCGTGGTCCACCGCCAGTCCGTAGAGCCAGAGCACCAGGTAGACCGCGCCGCCACCGACGAGGAAGGTCCGCGCGCCGCCGACCGTCCGCGCCAACGCCAGGCCGACCACCCCGAACAGCAGGTGTACGAGGTTGTGCAGCACCGACACCTGGAAGGCACCGAACAGGAACGCGCCCGAGGTGTGCCCGGCGAAGCGCAGGTCGTCCGTACCACTGGTGATCCCGGGAACGAAACCGAGCACACCGACCAGGAGGAACAGCACGGACGCGGCGCTCGCCGCCCGGCGTACCGGGGGCTTGCCGTCGGCCGGGTTGGCCCGCGCTCGGGAGTGCGCCATCGGTCCGACCATCACCGGCTCCCTCGCTACCAGGCAGGCGTGAGTGATGCGCCTACCCGTCGCCGCCGGCGGCAAACGCGCCAGCGGCGACAGCGGCTCAGACCGGTTGCAGGTGGGACGCGGTCGCCAGCTCGCGCACCCGCTGGTACAGCTCGACGTAGCGCTGGGCCATCACCGCGGGCGTGAACCGCTGCGCGGCCACCCGCCGGCACTCCTGCGGGTCGAGCAGGTCGGCGGCCAGCACCAGGTCGGCCAGCTCGTCCTCGTCGACGGTGAGCAGGCCGGTGCGTCCATGCTCGATCAACTCGGGCAGGCAGCCCCGGGCGGTGGCCACCACCGGCGTACCCAGGGCCAGCGACTCGACCACGGCCGTGCCGCCGGGCTCCTCCCAGCGCAGCGGGAACAGCGACGCGCGGGCGGTGGCCAGCAGGTCGTCGCGCTCCTGCCCGGCCACCGTGCCGATCCAGCGGACGAGGTCACCGTCGACGTGCGGCGCCACCTCGTCGAGGAAGAACCGTACGTCCGGGTTCTGCCGGGCCTCGTCACCGGCCGCGGCCAGGTCGGCCGGGCGGTGGTACGGGCCCACGGGACCGGCCAGCACCAGCGGAACGCCGATCCGCCGCGCGAGCCGCGCGCCCACGTCCTGCCCCTTGCCGGGGTTGATTCGACCGAGGATGAGCAGGTGCTCTCCCTTGCTCGGGCGCGGCTGCCGGTCGGCGTCCACGGCGAGCGGCGTGGACAGGTGCACGTGACCCACCGAGTGCTCGCGCAGCGCCAGCGGCGCCCGGGCCAGCTGTGACGCCGAGACGCCGTTGACCCGAACCCGGTCGCCGCCGTCCAGGCTGCCGTACAGCGCGGGGTGCTTGGCCAGGTCCCAGTGCAGGGTGTGCAGCACCGGCGGCCCGGACGGCCCCATCGCGGTGAGGGTGGCCAGCCCGACCGCCTCCACGTGGTCGTGCACCAGGTCGATGTCGTCGCGCGAGTGCAGCTCGCGGACCACCCCGGCCAGGTGCGCCTGGGCGATGCCGCAGACCTGGTTGTACGGCCGTTGCAGCGCGCCGAACTGCCCGTCGGCGAAGACCGAGACCTTCTCGTCCACCGGCAGGTCGCTGGACTCCACCGAGGCGAGTACCACCCGCACGCCGAGCCGCCGCAGCTCGGGTACCAGGGTGGCGATCACGTTCTCGATGCCGCCGTACCCGGGCGGGGGCACCGACAGCCACGGGCCGGCGTTCATGAGCACGGTGAGGCTCATCGGTGCACCTCCCGTACGGCGGCGACGTCCGAGCGCCGCTGTGGGGCGCTCACGCGGCGGCCACCCGTCGACGGGGGACCCGATGGCGCAGCTCGGCCAGCGGCGGGCGCTCGTCGATGGAGACGTCGCTGACCACGATCTCCCGGTCGAGGTTCGGCAGCGTGTCCGACCCACCCCGGCGGAACTGGGTCAGCAGCGCCTCCGGCATCAGGCCGGGACTGGCCCAGCCGCGTCGTTGCAGGCGGGACCACGCGGTCAGCATGATCTGCGCGGACATCCGGCCCAGCGCCGCCGTGTCCTGGTGACGGTGCTTGCGCTCGCCCAGGTCGACCTGCGCCAACGCGTCCAGACCGACCAGGTCCAGCAGGTCGATCATCATGGCCGTCTCCACGCCGTACCCGGAGACGAACGGCACCCGGGCCAGCACGTCGCGGCGGCCGGCGTACTCACCGGCGAGCGGCTGCACGAAACCGGCCAGCTCGGGCCAGAAGAGGTTGAGCAGCGGCCGGGCCATCAGCTCGGTCACCCGCCCGCCGCCGTCCTGTTCCACGGTGGCGGTCCCCACCAGGGGCCGGTGATAGAAGCCCTTCACGAAGTCCACCGACGGGTCGGTGAGCAGCGGCCCGAGCAGGCCGGTGATGAAGTGCGGGCGGAACTCGCGCAGGTCGGCGTCGACGAACGCCACCACGTCCCCCTCGGCGGCGGCGAGCCCCGCCCAGAGCGCGTCGCCCTTGCCGGTGAGCCGGGGCAGACCTCGGGTCATCGCGTCCTGGCTGACCACCTCCGCGCCGGCGGCCCGGGCCACCTGCGCGGTGCGGTCGGTCGACCGTGAATCCACCACGATCAGCTCGTCGACGAGGGCGACACGGTCCATCAGGTGTTCTCGGATCGTCGACACGATCGCGCCGACCGTCGCCTCCTCGTTGCGTGCCGGCAGCACCACGCTGACCCGGCTCTCTCCCTTGGCACGCAGTAGCCGGCGTGCCGGCCAGTCCGCTGCCGACGTGGTCCGGTACGTGGCCCACGCCTCCACCACCGGTGACACGGTCGTATCCCGCACGGGCACCCCTCCGTTCGTGCGTGGAACAAGCGAGGTCTCTAGTTCCCACTCGCCACCACGCGCTAACCGTTCCCAGGGCAACAGCTTGATCACGAGGGTGACATCGGCGCGTTCCCGGGGGATGAACGTTTGATTGCGCACACCCCAGGGGACTGCTCCCAGCGAAGTCGAAACGTTCTCGAAAGAGGTTGTCGAATGGGTAGATGCCGGGTGGGTCTCGTGGGAGCCGGCGGGGTGGCACAGCGCCATGCGCGGGTGCTGTCCGGGTTCGACGACGTCGACATCGTCGGGGTGACCGACGTGGTGCCGGAGGCGGCATCCGCGCTGGCCGGGCAGCACGGCGGGCAGACCTTCCGCGATGTCGCCGAGCTGCTGGCCGCCGGTCCCGACGCCGTGTACGTCTGCGTGCCGCCCTTCGCGCACGGCCCCGCCGAGGAGGCGGTGATCGACGCCGGGGTGCCGATGTTCGTGGAGAAGCCCGTGGCCGTCGACCTGAGCACGGCCGAGCGCGTCGCCGACCTCGTCGCCCGGCGGGGACTGCGCACCGCCGTCGGACACCACTGGCGCTACCTGAGCGTGCTCGACCAGGCCCGGGACCTGCTCGCCGAGCGTCCGGTACGGATGGTCGGCGGCGCCTGGCTGGACAAGGTGCCGCCGGTCGACTGGTGGTCGCGGCGGGACCGCTCCGGCGGTCCGGTCGTCGAGCAGGCCGCCCACGTGCTGGACCTGATCCGGGTGCTGGCCGGCGAGGTCACCGAGGTCACCGCGTACGGCGACGGCACGCCGCCGCCCGTCGACGGCGCCGACATCGACTCGGTGACCACCGCCACGCTGCGCTTCGCCTCCGGGGCGGTCGGCACGCTCAGCGCCGCCTGTGTGCTGGGCTGGAAGCACCGCGCCGGCCTGGAGATCCTCGCCGACGGGCTGGCCCTGTCGCTTTCCGAGGACGGTCTGCTGATCCGTGACTCCGACGGCGAGCGGCACGCCCCCGCCGATCCGGAGGCCGCCCGCGTGGCGGTGGACCGCGCGTTCGTCGACGCGGTCCGTGGTGTCGGCGACGACGTGCGCGTCCCGTACGCCGAGGCGCTGAACACCCAGCGGCTGGCCCTCGCGGTGGCCGACTCGGCCCGCAGTGGCCGGACGGTCCGACTCTCCGTGCCCGCCGATTCGGGCACGCTCAGCACCGGGGTGACCGTCGATGCGTGATCGGTTGGTAGCGGTCACCGCCCCCGGTCGGGTGGAACTCGTCGAGCAGGAGGCCGCGGCGCTGCGGCCCGGCACCTTCCGCGTCGAGACGCTGTTCAGCGGCGTCTCCGCCGGCACCGAGCTGAGCTACGTCAAGGGCACGAACCCCTACCTGAACGTCACCTGGAACGCCGATCTGGGGCTCTTCGAACCCGGCGCGGCGAGCACCCCGTACCCGGTGACCCGGCTCGGTTACATGCAGGTGGGCCGGGTCGTGGAGAGCGCCACCCCGGCGGTGGCCGTCGGAGCCGTCGGAGCGATGACCTACGGGCATCGCACCGGCTGGCTGGCCGACCCCGTCGCCGAACGGTTCGTGCCGCTGCCCGACGACCTGGACCCGCTGCTCGGCGTCTACGTCGCGCACATGGGCCCGATCTGCGCCAACGGCCTGCTGCACGCCGCCGCCGACCTGCACGGCGCGGACGTCCGCGCGCTCGGTGACGGCGTACGCGGGCGGCGGGTCGCGGTGGTCGGCGCCGGCGTGGTGGGCCTGCTGACCGCCCTGCTGGCCCGGCGACACGGCGCCGCGTCGGTGGTGGTGCTGGACCCGACCCCGCAGCGCCGCCAGGTCGCCGACGCGCTCGGCCTGGAATCACTCGACCCGGAGGCGGACGACCCGGCCGTGGCGCTGAAGACCCGGTGGGCGCACGTCGCCGGCGACCGGGGCGCCGACGTGGTGTTCCAGTGCCGGGGGCAGGCGTGGGCGTTGCAGCTCGCGCTGCGGTTGCTGCGCCCGCAGGGCACCGTGATCGACCTGGCCTTCTATCAGGGCGGCGCGGACGCGGTCCGGCTCGGTGAGGAGTTCCACCACAACGGGCTGGCGCTGCGTTGCGCGCAGATCGGGCGGGTGCCGCGCGGGCTCGCGCCCACCTGGGACCGGGAACGGCTCTCCGCCGAGACCGTCGACCTGCTGCGGACGTACGGGGACACGATCCGCAAGCACCTCGTCTCGGCGGTGGTGCCCTTCGACGAGGCGCCCACCCTGCTCACCGACCTGGCCGAACGCCGCCGCCAGGAGCTACAGGTGGTGCTGGCCGCCTGAGGCGCCCGCACGGGGTGACCCGGCCGCCTGCCGTTCGCCCCATGAGCACCCCGAGGGAGCGGCCGGTCGGCAGCACGACCGAGAGCAGACCGGTCGGCCTCACCGCGCTGCTGCCGTACCTGCGCGAGCACCGGCGCACCCTCGTCGTGGTGGGCGTGCTGTCGCTGGCCGGTTCGGCGGCGTCGCTGCTTCAGCCTCTGCTCACCCGGTCGGTGCTCGACCGGATCGGCGCCGGTCGCCCGCTGTCGGCGCTGTCGGCGCTGTCGGCGCTGTCGGCGCTGGTGGCGGTGCTGGTGGGGCTCGTGGTGCTCGCCGCGGCGATCGGCGGGCTGCGCGACTACCTGCTGCAACGCACCGCCGAAGGGCTGGTGCTGGGCACCCGGCGACGGTTGGCGGCCCACCTGCTGCGGCTACCCATCGCCGAGTACGACCAGCGGCGCACCGGCGACCTGCTCTCCCGGGTGGGTTCGGACACCACCCTGCTGCGGGCGGTGGTCACCTCCGGGCTGTTCGAGACGGTCACCGGGTGCTGCTCTCCGGGGGCGAGCGGCAGCGGCTGGCCATCTGGCGGGCGCTGCTGGCCGGTCCGCCGGTGCTGCTGCTCGACGAGCCGACCAGCAACCTCGACGCGCGCAACGAGGCCGCCCTGCGCCGCGCCATCGACGCGGTGGCCGTGCGCCGCACGCTGCTGATCGTGGCGCACCGACTCACCACCGTGGTGGACGCCGACCAGATCGTCGTCCTCGACGGCGGCCGGGTGGTGGCCGTGGGCACCCACGCCGAACTGACCGCCACCGACCCCCTCTACCGGGAGTTGGCCACCCACCAACTGCTGGTCGCCTGACCGGTCCCAACTTGCCGGGCGGCCGGGCCGCCCGTGTCGGCCGGAATCGCGTACCGTTGCCGCTCATGGGTGTGTCGCAACGGTTCAAGAGCAAGTTCCGGCGTTTCCTCCAGCGCCCGGGATCAACCGTGGATCTTGCTCCGCTGGAGAAGCTGCTGCCGGCGATCGCGGCGCGCGAGGACGACCTCGCCGCGCTGGACGACGCCGAGTTGACCGAGGCCGCTGGCGCCGCCGTCGGCTACGAGGAGATCTGCGCGGTCGGCCGCGAGGCCGCCCGCCGGGGCCTCGACCAGCGACCGTACGACGTGCAGCTGCTCGGCGCGATGGCGCTGCTCTCCGGCAAGGTCGCCGAGATGGCCACCGGTGAGGGCAAGACGCTGACCGCCACCATCGCCGCGTACGGGCACGTCCGGCTCGGTAACGGGCCGGTGCATGTGCTCACCGTCAACGACTACCTGGCCCGCCGCGACGCCCAGTGGATGGAGCCCGTCTACCGGCTGCTCGGCCTGACCGTCGGCTGGGTCAACGAGGCGTCCACCCCCCAGGAGCGGCGCGACGCGTACTCCTGCGACGTCACCTACGTCTCGGTCAGCGAGGCGGGCTTCGACTACCTGCGCGATCAGCTCGTCACCGACGTCGAGGACCGCGTGCAGCCGGTGCTGACCACGGCGATCATCGACGAGGCCGACTCGATCATGATCGACGAGGCCCGGGTGCCGATGGTCCTCGCCGGCGCGGTACCGGGCGAGCAGGACCCGGTGCACGCCGCCGCCGCGCTGGTGCGCGGCCTGCGCAAGGGCCGGCATTACACGATCGCCGAGGACGGGCGCAGCGTGGCGTTCACCTCCGCGGGCCTGGCCGCCGTCGAGGCCAAGCTCGGCATCGACCTGTACGACGAGGAGCACGTCGAGCAGCTCTCCGCGGTCCACGTGGCGCTGCACGCCCAGACCCTGCTGCACCGTGACGTGGATTACATCGTCCGGGACGGCTCCGTCGAGCTGATCGACGAGATGCGCGGCCGGGTGGCCCAGCGCCGCCGTTGGCCCGACGGGCTCCAGGCGGCGGTCGAGGCCAAGGAGGGCCTGGACGCCACCGCCGAGGGCGAAGTGCTCGGCACCATCGCGGTGCAGGCGTTCATCGCGCTCTACCCGAAGGTGTGCGGGATGACCGCCACGGCGGTGCTGGTCGGCGACCAGTTGCGGGAGTTCTTCGGCCTGGAGGTCGCCGTGATCCCGCCGAACACGCCGTGCGTCCGCGAGGACGAGCCGGACCGGATCTACGCCACCCGCGCCGAGAAGGACGAGGCGCTGATCGACGAGATCCGCCGCTGCCATGACGCCGGGCGGCCCGTGCTGGTCGGCACCCTGGACGTCAAGGAGTCCGAGGCGCTGGCCGCCGGCCTCAACGCGGCCGGCGTGTCCTGCGTGGTGCTGAACGCCAAGAACGACGACGAGGAGGCGGCGATCATCGCCGAGGCCGGCGCGTACGGCGCGGTGACGGTCTCCACCCAGATGGCCGGCCGGGGCGTCGACATCCGGCTCGGCGGCAGCGACCAGGCCGACCAGGACCGGGTGACCGAGCTGGGCGGCCTGTACGTGATCGGCAGCGGCCGGCACGACAGCCGCCGCGTCGACGACCAGCTGCGCGGTCGCGCCGGCCGCCAGGGCGACCCGGGTGGCTCGGTCTTCTTCGTCAGCCTGGAGGACGACCTGGTCGTGCGGCACGCGGCCGACGCGGTGCCCCCGTCGCCGCGGATGAACGCGGACGGCCTGGTCACCGACGAGCAGGTCGACTACGCGGTCGAGCACGCCCAGCGGGTCGCCGAGGGCGTCAACCACGAGATCCACCGCAACACCTGGCGCTACAGCGTGGTGATCGAGCAGCAGCGCATTGCCCTGGCCGCCCGCCGGGAGCGGCTGCTGACCAGCGACGTGGCCGCCCTGATGCTGCTGGACAAGGTGCCCGAGAAGGCCGGCGAGATGGACGAGGACCTGCTCGCCCGGGCGGCCCGCTCGATCGCGCTCTTTCACCTGGACCGGCTCTGGGCCGAGCACCTGGCCGAGCTGTCCGAGGTCCGCGAGGGCGTGCACCTGCGTGCCCTGGGGCGGCTCGACCCGCTGGACGAGTTCCACCGCGCGGCGGTGCCGGCGTTCAACAACCTCGTCCCGGAGATCGAGGCGCGCACCATCGCCACGTTCACCGAGACCGAATTCGATGAGGATTGGGAGCCCGAGGACGGCACCCTGGTCCGTCCGACCGCCACCTGGACGTACCTGGTGCACGACAACCCGTTCGGCTCGGAGCTCGACCGGCTGATCGCCTCGATCGGTCGGCGGCTCAGCGGCGCGTCGCGCTGACCTCACTTGCGGGGCCTCTGCCCTACCTTCGGGTGGCGCAGAGGCCCCTCCTTGCGCCGTTTCGATCCCGGTTTGCGAGGGTAGTAGGGCGGGTCGGTCAAGGCGGAAGAGAGCAGACGATGGCACACGTGACGACGACGGCCGGATGCGCGCGAGGGCATACGAGGGCAGTGCGACGGTGAACCTGGACACGCGGGATCCGGTGGTCGAACGACTCGGTGTGCTGGAGACAGCCGCGCTGTTGCGGGAGCTGACCGCCGGCCTGATCGGCCTGACCGATTTCGATGAGGCACTGCTGGCGCTGGTCCGGGTCACCCGCGACGCGGTGGCCGGGGTCCGCTGGTGCGGGTTCACCGCGCTGCGCGCCGGTGAGCCGGCCGGCGTGGCCGCCTCCGACGACCAGATGGCCGGCCTCGACGACCTGCGTCACGGACCGGACTCTCCGGCGATGAGCGCGATCCGTCGTCGCGAGATGATCCTCGCGGTCGACCTGGGCGGCGAGTCGCGGTGGCCGGCCTGGACGCCCCACGCCCGCGACCTCGGTGTACGTGGGGTGATCTCCGCGCCGGTGGACATCGACGACCAGGTGCTCGGGGCGGTCAACCTGTACGCCGCCGCGCCCGATGTCCTCACCCCGCAGCACCAGCTAACCGCGATGCTGCTCGCCGAGCACGCCGGTCTGCTGCTGGCCGCCGTCCGCGACCGGGGCCGCCAGCGGGCGCTCGCTGGCGAGCGGGACGCCTCGCTCCTGCACGACGGTGTCGTCGGCCAGGCCATCGGCGTGATCATGACGCAGCGCGGGTGCCCGCCGGCCGAGGCCCTGGACGTGTTGCGTACCGCCGCCTCGTCGCTCGACATACCGCTGCGTGAGGTGGCCGAACGCCTCGTCCGGACGGTCTCCCGCCCCCGCGAGAGCTGACCGGTCCGTCGGTGCGGGCGGGTGCCCGTTCTCCCGGTCGGCGGAGAGTCGGGCGCTGTCGTTTCGCCCGACGAGGGCTCGGGTAGCACTCTGCTACTGGTGGAGTGCGCTGATCCTGGGGAGGACCGATGCAGAGCCGGCTGCGGGTGCAGGGGCATCCCATCCAACCGATGTTGGCGACGTTCCCGCTCGGGCTCTTCGTCAGCGCCACGGTCTTCGACCTCACCGACGTCGTCGGTGGGCCGGTCTTCCTCGGCGAGGTTGGCTACTGGACCGGCGTCGCGGCCCTCTTCGCCGCTGCCGTGACGGCGATCGCGGGCATGGTCGACCTGTGGGACGTGCCGGTCGACGGCACCCGCCGTACCGCCATCGCCTTCAACGTGGTCAACGCGGCCATGGCGGGTCTGTTCCTGATCAGCAGCCTGGTCCGTGCGCACTCGCCGGATCGTGGCGCGACGGCGGCGATCCTGGCCACCGAGCTGGTCGCGCTGGCCGCCGGCGGGGTCGGTGTGTACCTGGGCGCGCGGCTCATGCGCCAGTTCGACACGGGTCGCGCCGAGACCGGCACCCTGGACGCCCTCGCCGGAGGCACGGTCGAGGTCGTCCGCCCCCGTCCGTGACCGGGGGCGCCGGACGCTTACCCTTCAGGCCCGCGAAAACGGATTGCCGTTCGGGTGGCGAGGCGGCGAGGCTGGTCGTCGTTATTGACGCGCGTGTCGCCGAGGATCTGATCGCGGAGTCCGCCGCCGCTCTGGTCGACGGCTGGGGTTTCGAGTGGCTGGCTGGCCGGGCCACCGAGGAGCGCCCGCCCTGGGGATACTCGCGGCTGGTCGCCGACCGGATGAGCCGTGCCGATGCCGCGCTGGGCGTGGACACGGGCGGCGGCGAGGTGCTGGCGGAGGTGCCACGCCCGCCGCATGTGCTGGTGGCCACCGAGGCGTGGCCACCGAACGTCCTGGTGGCACGGCGGAACCTGCGCCCGCTCGGCGCGACGGTGGTGGCGGTCGCGCCGGACTCGGCGATGCCGTTGCTGAGCGAGGCGATCCTCGGCCCGTTGCCGCCACCGGACAGCCGGCACCCCGAGGAGGCGGTCGCTTCCGCCGAGGCGGCGGGCCTGCGGGTGGTCGAGCTGTTATGCCCTCACCCACACCCTTCGTCACCACCACAACTCCATGATCGCCGGGGCGCCGGGCCGCCGGGGCGCCGGGGTGTCGGGGCGCCGGGGTGTCGGGCCGCCGGGACACCGGGGTGTCGGGGTGTCGGGGTGTCGGGGTGAACGGGCCGGGCCGGGGTGGGTCAGGGGTGGGGGTCAGTGGGGGTTTGTTTTGTGGTGGGCGGCCAGGATGTCGGCGCCGAAGTCGCTGGCGGGGCGGCGCAGCACGGTGTGCGCATGGTTGCCGTCGTCGCTGGTGTTGTCGTACTCGATCAGTAGGTCGTCGCCCTGCACCCGGTAGTAGTGCCGCTGGCCGGGCCGGGTCGGGCCGGCCCAGGCGAAGTGCAGCTGGCCGCCGGCGAGGCGGGTGGCCTCGCGTACGGCCAGCTCGGACGGCAGCCGGTCCAGGTAGAGCGCGACGACCTGGTCGAGCAGTGCCCGGCCGGTGGGGCCGAGCCGGTCGGCCGGTACGCCGAGCGGTTCGAGTGGGCCGTCGACCCGGGCGCGGGTGGCGCTGATGATGTCCGTCGGCGCGTCGTCGGCGACGATCGCCGCGGCCCGCCCGGCCGTCCCCAGTGCGTCCAGCAGGGCCCGGCCCAGATCCTCCTCGACGCCGAGCGGTCGGGAGACGGCACGCCCGGCGTACCGCACCGCGGCCGGGTTGGCGCCGAAGAAGACCGGCGCGGGGGAGACCTGGTCGTCCACGACGGTCATGGTCACCGACAGGTGGTGTCCCTCGATCCGCCACGCCCAGTGGCCGTCGCGCACCGGGTCGCCGAACACGGCGATCCAGTAGTCGCCGCTGTGCCGCCCGCGACGCCAACCCTCGGCCCGGTCCAGGACCTCCTCCAGCGCGATGATCCCCATGGCCTGGGCGTACGCCGACGGGCTGAGCGCGGTGGCCAGCAGCCGGTGCGCGGCCTTGCGCCCGGCGATGTCCAGGTCGGCGAGGCAGACGCCGGGGCGGGGGCGCGGCCGGTACTCGAGCCAGCGCCGGGCCGGCTCGTCGTCGAACGGGTACGCGGCGGCGACGCGGGTCGCGGGGTCGAGTGCGGTCAGCAGGGCGGTGGCGGCGGCACGCATCTGTTCGGGCAGAGGATCTTCCACCGTCCCTGTATACCGTCAGCCGGCCCGCAGCAGCCGCACCATCTCCGGCAGGTCGAAGAACTGCGCGGTCTCGAGCGCCGAGGGATTGCCGTACGCCGGGTCGGCCCCGGCGGCGAGGAGCGCGCGGACCCCGTCGGCGCTGCTGCGAAAGACCGCGGCGGCGAGGGCGCTCTGACCCCGGTCGTTGGTGCGGGTGTGGTCCGCGCCGCGCGCCAGCAGCGCGGCCATTGTGTCGGGGTGGGCGTGGTAGGCGGCCAGGATCAGCAGGGTGTCGCCCTTGTCGTTGGTCAGGTTGATCGGCAGGCCGGCGTCCACCTGGGCGGCCAGCTCCTCGGTGGCGCCCGCGCGGGCGAGGTCGAACATCCGGTGGGCGAACGCCAGGGTCGCGGCGTCGAGGTCGTCGGTCACCGATCCAGGTTAGGGCCGTTTCATGAGAACTGCCCGGCCTGCGGCGGGCCCGGACGACGACCGCGCCTTGCCGGATCGCGTCCGGACTCCGCCTCGGCTCGGCCGCTCTTATGAAGCGGCCCTAGTCGTCGGAGTCTTGATAGGTTGCTCGGCCGGCACGTGGGGGAGGGTCCGATGGGTGAGACGGTTTACGTGGGCAACGCGGGCGTCGACGGGATCGGCGACGGCGGCTGGCTGCTCGGGCACTTCGCGCCGCCGGGCGAGATCCGGCACAGCACCGACGTCGAGGTGAAGTGGGGCGTGCATCCACCCGGGGAGGCCCGCTCGCGGTGGGCGACCGGTGAGCGCCGGACCACCCTGCTGGTGCTCGTCGAGGGGTGCTTCCGGGTGGAGTTGCCGGACCGGACGGTCCGGTTGGCCGACCCTGGCGACTACGTGGTGTGGGCGCGGGGAGTGGACCACTCCTGGTACGCGGAGCGGGCCTCGGTGGTGCTGACCGTCCGGTGGCCGTCGCTGCCCGGCTACCGGGTGGAGCCGCCGGTCCTGCGCTGACCGGGGTGGCCACCGTCGACGTCCCGGCATGTGGAATTACCTACTAAACCTATAGGCTTTGCCGTCTAGAGTACGGAGGCACCCCACGCAACGACCCGCGAGGAACCACCGATGACCCACGATCGCCCGGCCACCGACCTGCTCGCCGTCGCCGCCCGGTGGGCCGACCCGACGGGCTGGCCGGTCCCGCTGCGCTTCGACCCCACCGAACGCTGGTACGCCCGGCTCGCCGGCGCCGACGACCACGAGGTGTGGGCGCTGAGCTGGCTGCCCGGCCAGGGCACCGACCTGCACGACCACGGCGGCTCGGCCGGCGCGTTCCTGGTGGTGGCCGGCACGCTCGCCGAGGAGACGGTCAACCGAGGGCGGCTGCTGCCGCACGTGCTGCCCGCCGGCGTCGGTCGTCGCTTCGGCGCGCGGCACGTGCACCAGGTCACCAACCGTGGCGCGGAGCCGGCGGTCAGCGTGCACGTCTACCGGCCGGCGCTGCTCCGGATGACCCGCTACGACCTCCTCGACGGGCGGCTGCGCGCCGCCGAGGTCGCCGAGGCCGGCCGGTCCTGGTGAAACACCCCGACCCCCTCGTCACCGGAAGGAATCGATAATGCAGCTCACCGCCGAGCACTGTCCGGCGCCCGTGCCACCGCCGGGCTCCCGGGGAATCGACGAGATCCTGGCCGCCGCGCGAGCCCGGCTCGACCGGCTGGACCCCGAGCGGGCGCACCTGGCGTACCGGGCCGGGGCCCTGCTGGTCGACATCCGCCCGGCGGCCCAGCGCGCCGCGCACGGCGTCGTGCCCGGCGCGCTCACAGTCGAGCGCAACGTGTTGGAGTGGCGCTTCGACCCGCGCTGCCCGGCCCGGTTGCCGGAGGCGGTCGACTACGACGTGCCGGTGGTGATCCTCTGCCAGGAGGGCTACACCTCATCGCTGGCCGCCGCCGCGTTGCAGGACATCGGCCTGCGCCGGGCCACCGACGTCGACGGCGGGTTCGCCGCTTGGCGCATCGCCGGCCTGCCGGCGCTCGGCCCGACCCCCCTGCACCGCGCAACCCCCCTCGCGTCGCCGGTCACCGCCGGCCGGGCGCGCCGCTGACCCCCACGCCGCACCGGGCGTGGCGGGCGTACCGCCATCTCAGGAGGCACGATGTCCGTCGTCGCGATCCCCACCCGCCCCTACTCGCCCGCGCACCCGGGACGGGCCGTCGGCCGCCCGCGCACCGGCCCGACCCTGACCATCACCCTCGACCTGGCCCCCGGGCCGATGAGCCCACGGCTGGCCCGGTTGGTGCAGTTGCTCGGCGAGCTGGCCGAGGCCGGGGAGGGTCGGCTGGGCCCCGTCGACGACGTACCGCCGACACCGCGACCACTCGCGCGCCCCGCCGCCGTCGAGCTGTCCGCGGTGGACGCCGCCAGCACCGACGCGGCCGACGTCCGCATCCTGGCCGGCTCGCGGACGATCCGTCAGGGCGACCGGGTGGTCGCCCTGACCCGCATCGAGTACGACCTGCTGCTCTTCCTCGCTGAGCGTCCGCACCGGGTCTTCACCCGCCTCCAGCTCCTGTCGAACGTGTGGGGCTACGAGCACGCGGTGGCCCGGACGGTGGACGTGCACGTCCGCCGGCTGCGCGCCAAGTTGGCCGGGACGGAGGTGATCACCACCGTCTACGGGGTGGGTTACCGGCTGGGCGACGAGGCGCGGGTCAGCATCGACCACACCCGCTGAACGGCGGCCCGGGCGGGCGCTCCGGAGGCGACGGCAACGGCATGGTGAACAGGACGGGGACCCCCGTACCGGGGCATCTTGGTGGCTCTGCTGTAATCATCTGGCTTCGTACGCAGAGCGAGCACCCGGCTCCGATGCGTTCGTCAATTGTCACATTCATGCAACGCAGCCGCCTCTTGACCCTCGCCCGGGCGCCGGGAAGCATCGATGAAGCGGCGTCCCGGGCCGTGGGGAGATACCCGGACCAGCCCAAGGAGGACCATGTCGGTCAGCCCCGCCTCGTCGCGCGCCGGATGGCATACGTCCCAACCTGCGGTGCCCGGTCGACCTCCCGGCGGTCAACGCCGCCCGGCCAATACCACCGCGCCCGTGCTCACCGTGACGCTGTCCATCCCGCTGACCTGCGAGGAGTCACTGACGGCACCGGCCCGACGGCTGCTGGAGGCCGCCCGCGAGCTGCTCGAACGCGGCGAGGGCGTGATCACCACCTCCGTTCCTGCGGAGCGCCGCGCCGACGGGGTGCCGGCCAACCGGGCACCCGTGCGGGCCCTCACCCCGACGATCCCCTCCCTGCACATCCTCGCGTCGTCCCGGTCGGTGCTGCGGGACGACGAGCCGCTGCCCCTGACCCGGCTGGAGTTCGACCTGCTGCTGCACCTGGTCGCTCACCCCCGCCGCGTCTTCACCCGGCTGCAACTGCTCAACGCCGTCTGGGGCTACGAGCACGCCGGCGTCCGCACCGTCGACGTGCACGTGCGCCGTCTGCGCGGCAAGGTCGGCGTGGACGTGCCCCTGGTCACCACCGTCTACGGCGTGGGCTACCGGCTCGCCGACGACGCGCGCGTCACCGTCGACCGCACCGGCTGACCGTCACCGCCGCCCGTCCGCCCGGCGGGGTCGAGCGCCATCCGCCCGCCCGGGCCGTCAGCGCCGGCTGTCCGGTGGGGCCGTCAGCGGCGCCTGTCTGGCGGGGCCGTCAGCGCCGGCTGTCTGGCGGGGCAGGATGGACCGGTGCGCATCCGTCCCATCTCGCCCGACCTGCTCGTCGCCGAGCTGACCGGCCGTCTGGCCGACGACTCGACCACCGTCGAGCCCGCCCGGCTGCGCGTGGCCGTCGACGGCGCCCCGGCCGCCGGCCCGGACGAGCTGGCCGCCGCGCTGGTCGACCCGCTGCGCGCCCGGGGCCGCCCGGTCCTGCACGTACGCGCCGCCGACTTCCTCCGACCCGCGTCGCTGCGCTTCGAACTCGGCCGCACCAACCCGGACGCCTACTACGAGGGCTGGATCGACGAGACCGGCCTGCGCCGCGAGGTGCTCGAACCGGCCGGCCCCGGCGGCGACGGGCGGGTGCTGCCGTCGCTGTGGGACTCCACCGCCGACCGGGCCAGCCGTGCCGCGTACGTCGATCTGCCGCCGGGCGGCGTGGTCCTGGTCAGCGGCGCGCTCCTGCTCGGCGGCGCGCTGCCGTTCGACGTGACCGTCCACCTCCAGGTGTCCGCGGCGGCGCTGCGCCGCCGCACCGAACCCGCCCGGGAGTGGACCCTGCCGGCCTTCGACCGCTACGCCCAGGAGGTGGTTCCGGCCAGCTTCGCCGACGTGGTCGTACGCGCCGACGACCCCCGCCACCCCGCGCTCGTCGAGGCTGCCGTCGAGGGCTGAGATTCGCCCGTTTGCGCGCCGCGTCCGGCGGGTACTCGCCCGGCTCACAGAGCGCGGGTGACCGCCCGCGCACCGCATGCGACCGCTACCGGGGCTCCACGCCGCCGGACCCGGTTCACGTGAACCACAGGCCAGGAAAGGCAGGCAGCGATGCTCGTCCACGACACGGTCGGCACCGGCCGCTCCCAGACGGAGATCGACCAGATCCGGCAGTCCCTGCAGGCGCGCTACGACGACCTGACGGCGGAGTACGACCAGGCCGTGCTGCAGAGCCAGGTGCTGCGTCTGGTGGAGGTCGGCGACACCGCCGGCGACGACCAGGCCGACAGCGGCACCAAGACGGCCGAGCGGGACACCGCCCAGTCCCTCCTGCGGACGATCCTCGACCGACGCGCCCAGTACGAGCACGCCCTGGGCCGCCTCGCCGAGGGCACGTACGGCTGGTGCGAGGGCTGCTCGGCGGCGATCCCGGTCGAGCGGCTGGAGATCTTCCCGGCCGCCACCACCTGTGTGACCTGCAAGCAGACCCGTGAGCGGCGGGCGGCCTGAGCGACGGCATCGGTTGCCGGTCGGTCTTCGACACGATGGACTCCACCCATGGGTGACATCCTGGTGGGCACCGCGTCCTGGACCGACCGCACACTGCTCGACTCGGGCTGGTATCCGCAGACCGCGGACAACCCGGAGAAGCGCCTCGCCTACTACGCCCGGCAGTTCCCGCTGGTCGAGGTGGACGCGACGTACTACTCGCCGCCCGCCGAGTCGACCGCACGTCTCTGGGCCGAACGCACCCCGGCTGGGTTCACGTTCAACATCAAGGCGTTCAGCCTGTTGACCGGTCATCCCACCCGGGTCAGCGCGCTCTACAAGGATCTGCGACCGGAGACGGACAAGAAGAACGTCTACCCCGACGACCTGCCCGCGCAGGCGTACGAGGAGGTGTGGACGCGCTTCCTGTCCGCGCTGGACCCGCTGGTCGAGGCGGGCAAGCTGGGCGCGCTGCTGTTCCAGTTCCCGCCCTGGTTCACGATCAAGCGGGCCAACAAGCAGTACCTGCTGGGGGTGGCGAAGCGTTGCGCCCCGCTGCGCCCGGTCTACGAGTTCCGCCACGCGTCCTGGTTCGACGGCGACAACGCCGACGAGACGCTCTCCTTCCTGCGCGAGCACCGGCTGTCGTACGTCTGCGTGGACATGCCGCAGGGCCACCGCTCGTCGGTGCCCCCGGTGCTGGCCGCCACCGGCGACCTCGCGGTGATGCGTTTCCACGGCCACAGCGACAAGTGGACCAGCAAGGACATCCACGAGAAGTTCGGCTACCACTACTCGAAGCGGGAACTGGCCGACTGGGCGCCGAAGCTGCGCGAGCTGGCCGACTCCGCCGGCCAGACCCACGTTCTCATGAACAACTGCTATCGGGACTACGCGCAGCAGAACGGCCAGCAGTTGCAGGCCCTCCTGGCTGGTTGAACGCGGAGAGAGCGCCGACTGGGTCAAGGCGCTGGAGTCCGGCCGCCTGCTCACACCCCGGCTGCCGATGCTGCTGCGCTTGGCGGAAGTTTTCGATCTCTCGGACCTGGCTGAGTTGACCGGCGATCAATCCCTGCCGGTCGCGTCGGTGACTCGGGCGGGTCATCCGGCTGTGGACAGCGTCGCGGCCGGTAACCGTGCCTGGGGGATAGTCCGTCCCCATCGCGTTGCGTGGTCGTACCTAGCGTCAGCCAGCAGATCATCGTCGACAAGGACGAATGGGCGGCGTTCGTCGACTCCATACGCTCGGGCCAGACCTATTGACCGGGCCGTCTCACCCGATCCGGGTGGGGTCGGCTCACCCGCTCGCCCGGCAGGGTGGGACACGGTGGGTACGGCCGCCCGACGGCCGGAGACGACACGGAGACGACACGGAGGTGACGGGGGATGACGGTTCGACTGGTGACGGATAGACGGCGCGGGGCCGTTCTGCATGTGGTCGGCACGGCGGACAGCGCCCGGCGCGCCCCGCAGGGCAGCCCGGTACGGGCCCGGCGCGGTCCGGTGGGACCACCGCGACGCCCCGACGACCGACGGTGGGAGACCACGGAACGGGGGTCGACCGATGCCTGACACGATGATCTCCGCGTTCGAGAGTTCGCTGGACAAGACCAACCTGATCCTCAAGGACATCGAGAACGCCTACGGGTGGCCGAAGGAGCGGCGCAACCAGTCGTACGCCGCGCTGCGTACCGTGCTGCACCTGCTGCGCGACCGACTGGCGGTCAACGAGAGCGTCGAGTTCGCCCAACAGTTGCCCGTGCTGGTCCGGGGAATCTACTTCGACGGCTGGAACCCGTCCAACGTGCCGATCAAGCTCAACCGCGACGACTTCCTCTACGAGGTCCGCCAGGGCTTCCCGTACGACGCCGAGGGCGGCGCGGAGCGGGTGACGCAGGTGGTGCTGGATACCCTGCGTCGGCACGTCACCCAGGGCGAGTGGCAGGACGTGAAGGACACCATGCCCAAGGACCTCGCGATGATGCTGCCCTGACCCCGACCACGGATCACCGATCGGCGCTGTCCGGCGGGGACGGCACCCGGGACACCGGGTGGCCGGCCCCGCGGGCCAGCGCCGCGAACGCGACGGCGTCGGTGACCGCCGCGCCGCCGGGGTCGTTGTTGAAATAGACGTACGCCGGCTCGTCCGCGCCGAACGCGTCGGTGAGCCGGCGCACCCACGAGCCGAGCGCGGTACGCCCGTAGTGCGGCCACGGCCGGGCCCTGCCCCCGTGCAGCCGTAGGTAGCCGAAGTCGGTGGTGCGCCAGCGCGGGGCCACCGGACGACCGAGGCGATCCGCCCAGACCAACGCCGCCCGCCGTCGTTCCAGGACGGCCCGGGTGGCGTCGGTCCACCACGAGGGGTGCCGGGGCTCGACGGCCACCCGCACCCGCTCCGGGAACAGCCGCAGTGTCGCGTCAAGCGCGTCGACGTCCGCCCGCAGGTTCGGTGGCAGTTGCAGCAGCACCGGGCCGAGCCGATCACCGAGGGCGGTGGCCCGGCCGAGGAACCGCGCCACCGGCTCGGCCGGCTCCCGCAGACGCTTGATGTGGGTGAGGTAGCGGCTCATCTTCACCGTTACGCAGAAGTCCGCCGGGGTCCGTTCCCGCCACGCCGCGAACGTCTCGCGCTCCGGCAGCCGATAGAACGCGTTGTTGACCTCGACGGTGGCGAAGCCCGACGCGAAGTGCTCCAACCAGAGTCGCTGCGGCAGCCCCTGCGGGTAGAAGCGGCCCCGCCAGTCCCGGTACTGCCAGCCCGACGTGCCCACCAGGATCACCGCCCCATCCTGGCACTCTCTGCCGCCGCCGGCGAACCGACCGTGTCGTACCGGTTCGGCGTCTACGGTGTGGGTTAGAGAAGATCGCGCGTGGGGTATCATCCGCAGCGCAACGGACCCCGGCGTACGGCGGGGCGGCACACCCGAGGGAGCACCGATGGCACTTAACGACGACGACATGCAGACCACGGGCGGCGGCGGCCTGGAAGGCCCGGCCGATGGTGGTGCGACCCCGGGTCAGCAGGACGGTGGCGCCGATGGTGGCGCGGAGGGTCCGGCCGATGGTGGCGCGACCCCGGGTCAGCAGGACGGTGGCGCGGACGGCAGCGCCCGGTAGCGGCACGTCATGACACACCTCGACCCGCCGGGCGGCCACGGCCGCCCGGCGGTTCCGTCCGTGGCCTCCGACGGCGGCGTGTCCGTCTCGGCGAGCGCCTCCGCCGCGCTGGCGCGCTGCGTCTCGGTCGAGCCGGCGAAGTTCGCCGCCGCGCACTGGGGCCACACCCCGCTGCTGTCCCGCGCCGCCGAACTGCCCGACCCGGCGGGCTTCACCGACCTGTTCAGCCCGGACGACGCCGACGAACTGCTCAGCCGGCGCGGTCTACGTACCCCCTTCCTGCGCGTCGCCAAGGACGGACAGCTCGTGCCGGCGGCCCGCTGGACCGGCGGCGGCGGGGCCGGCGCCGAGATCGGCGACCAGGTGCTCGACGAACGCGTTCTGGAGCAGTACGCCGGTGGGGCCACCCTGGTGTTGCAGGGCCTGCACCGGATCTGGCCGCCGCTGGTCGACTTCGCCCGCGACCTCGGCCTCGCGCTGCGCCAGCCGTTGCAGGTCAACGCCTACCTCACCCCGGCGGGAAGCCAGGGGTTCGCCACCCACTACGACACCCACGACGTGTTCGTGCTCCAGGTGGACGGCCGCAAGCACTGGCGGATCCACCCGCCGGTCCTGCCCGACCCGTTGGAGAGGCAGCCCTGGGGAGGCCGCGCCGACGAGGTCGGCGCCACCGCGCAGGGCCCCGCCGCGCTGGACGTGGTGCTCGCGCCCGGCGACGCCCTCTACCTGCCGCGCGGCTGGCTGCACAGCGCACAGGCGCAGGAGGCCAGCTCGCTGCACCTGACCGTCGGCATCCGTGCGTTGACCCGCTACGCGCTCGTCGAGGAGCTGCTCGCGCTGGCCGCCGAGGACCAGAGGCTGCGGGCCAGCCTGTCGTTCGGCACCGACGTCGCCGACCCGGACGCCATCGAGCCGGAGCTGACCGAGACGGTGGAGGCGCTGCGCGACTGGCTCCTGCGGGCCGACCCGGGGGCGGTGGCCGCGCGGCTGCGGCAGCGTGCCTGGCCGGCGGCCCGGCCGGCGCCGATCCGTCCGCTCGCCCAGGCCGGCGCGCTGGCCACGCTGGACGCCGACTCCCGGCTCACCCTGCGACCCGGTCTGCGCTGGCAGCTCGTGCCGCACGGGGACGGCCAGGTGGCGCTGCGGCTGTTCGACCGCACGATCACGCTGCCCGCCGACTGTGAGGCGGCGACCCGCGCGTTGCTCGGTGGCACCGCCATCCGCGTCGGTGACCTGCCGGGTCTGTCCGACGACGCCGACCGGGTCACCCTGGCCCGCCGGCTGCTGCGCGAGGCCGTCCTGGTGCCGGCCTGAGGTTGTCAGAGGGTCTTCGGCTGCCCGGCGCTGTTGTCGATCATGGCGTCAGCGGCCGAGCACCAGCAGCAGCACCGTCGTGACCAGCCCGGCGCCGAGCACCACCATGATCGGTCGGGGGCCGAGCATCGCGTGCCGACGATCGGCGAGCAGCCGCGCCGGCGCCAACCCCATCAGCGGCCCGAACAGCGTCACCACCAACGCCAGCACCGGCATCCCGACCGCCAGGTCGCCGCCGTACCCGACGCCGAGCGCCCGCGCGGCGACGCCCAGCGCGTACCCCAGCACCGCGCCGCCCACCCCGCACAACGCCAGCAACGGGTTGGCCGAGCCCGGCAGCTCACCCGGCTGCCCGGCCCGGTTGAGCAGGTCACGGGCACGGCCGAGCAGCAGCGCCGGGTCGGCGGCGTCACCGCCGTTGGCCGGCGCGGGCGGCCCGCCGAGACGACGGGCGCCCAGCCGTGCCCGGGCCTGCTGCCAGAGGTGTGCCACCTCGGCGTCGACCCGCTCCTGCTCCTCGCGGGCGTCGACCAGCTCCTGCTCGGCACGCCGCACCTCGGCGACGGCCTCGGCGACGGCCCGCTCGGCCGCCGCGCACTGCCGCTCGTACCAGGTGTGCGCCTCGGCGCACTGCTCGTGCACCCGAGCGCTCAGCTCGGCCAGCCGTCGCAGCTGCGCCGTGTACGTCTCGCTGGCCACCGGTTCGTTCATCGCGACGGTCCATACGGGATGATCACGTGACCGGTGCGGTGCACCGCACGGTCGAAGAAGAGCCCGCGCCACGGGCGGGGATACCAGTCCGGGCCGCCGGTGCCCGGGTAGAGCGACGCGCCCAGCTCGCCGCCGTGCGCGTCCAACGCCACCCAGGCCCCGATCTGGTCGGTGCGGGCGGCCGGGCCGCCCAGGTCGGCGCGCATCCGCGCCACGCCACGCCACCAGGCCAGCACGTGGGTGCGCCGCTCCGGACCGTCGTGCAGGATCCGACGGAGCTGCTCCAGGCCGGTGCGCCGGCCCGTCCGCGCGGCCAGCGCCCCGGCTGCCGCGTCGACCGCGAACAGCAGCAGGTAGTGCGGGCTGCCGGTGCTGGACAGCCCGTCGGCCGTCTCGGTCATCAACTCGCCGACGGTCTCCTCGTCGTACCAGGCGGCGTCGTCGGCAAGGTCGTCGTAGAGCGCGCGGGCGATGCCGTCGGCGTCCGGGTCGAGACAGGCGATGGAGAAGCGGGCGGTGCCGGGCGGGTGCTGGCGGGCCAGCGACCGTGCCGCTGCGTCCAGCACCGCGCACGCCTCGTCCACCCGCGTGCCGAGCACCGCCAGGTTGCGCCCGGGCGCGCGGGGCAGCCGTAGCGCCGCCGAGCGTGCCTGCACGTCGATGATCTCGCCGAGCAGGGCCACCGGGTTGCGCGGCGCGCGGCCGTCCGTCGGGGCTTCGAGGGCCCGGAAGTCCGGCGCCTCGGTCAGCCGGGGGATCGCGTCGCCGTCGAAGAGCCGGGCCGGCGCCGCGTCGGGCGGGCGCATGCGCCACAGACGGTGCTGTAGCCCACTCCACGTCTCCCAGTCGCTGGCGGCCGGGATCCGGGCGACCTCGTTGCCCTCGACCATGCCCGACTCGGCGTTGACGACCGCGTGCCAGCGTGGCAGCGACTGCGCCGCGTCGTTGCGCTCGGCGAGGATCCGCAACGCCTTGGGCAGCGCGATACGCAGGGCGAACTGGGCCACCAGCGCGGGACGCCCCCACAGCGCCTCGATGCCCCGTACGTCCTGGGAGGCGAGCACCAGATGGATGCCCTGTGACCGGCCGCGGCGGGCCAGGTCTTCCAACAGGTCGGCGGCCTCCCGGGCCACCACGTCGCGGCCGGCCAGCAGCATCTGGAACTCGTCGACCACCGCGACGATGCGCGGCCAGTGCCCGGTCGGGTCCACCGCGCGCAGCTCGGCCAGCTTGGTGACCTCGTGCTTCTTGGCCGCGTCGGCCCGCCGCCGCAGCTCCTCGGCGAGGAAGCGCAGCAGCGCCAACCCGAACTCCCGGTCGGTGTTGACGTTGATACCGACCAGACGCATGTGCGGCAGCCAGCTCGGGTCACGCCGGCCCTGCGCGAACCGGGCGAAGGACACGCCCTCCTTGAAGTCCAGGAGATAGAACTCCAGCTCGGCGGGGGAGTAGCGGGCCGCCAGGGCGCCGATCCACGCATAGATCAGATTCGTCTTGCCGGTGCCGGACGGGCCCCCGATGAGGGCGTGCGGCGGATAGTCGCCGAGCGTCAGGCGTACCGGCCGGCCCTGCGGTCCCTCGCCGATCGGCACCGTCAGGCCGTCCGCCGAGTTCTCCCGCCACATCTGCTCGGGCGGGGGCAGCAGGTCGCCGAACGGCGTCGGCGGCGGACCGGCGTTCACCCGGGCGGCGATCTCGCGGCAGGTCTCGGTGACAAGCGTCGCCGGGGGCGGCGGGTCCAGCCGCACCGAGAGGCCCGACGGGCCACCGATCCGGGCGCCCGACGCGTCCGTCACCACCCGGGTCACCGTCGGATCTTCGGGTAGCGGCACGCCACGGACCACCAGGTGCACCCCGCAGGCGACGCCGGCGCGGACCACCCGGTCGAGTTGCCCGCGCTCGTGCCGGTTCAGCTCGTCGCCGCCGAGCAGCACCGCAACCCGCCACGGCTCGGGACGGCGGCCAGTCGCCGAGGCCAGCTCCCGCAGGGACCCGTACTCGCCGGCCAGCACCGTCTCGTTGATCCGCCGGATCTGTTCGACCAGGTCGTCCAGCAGCGGGCCCAACCCGCCCGGGCCGACGAAGGTGAGCAGCCCCGCCGTGCCCAGGGGAGCGAATCCGGCCAGGCCGCCGCCGAGGTGCTCCGGGTCGTACCCGATTAGTCGTACCCCACCGGGGTCGGCGCGGCCGACGGCCCGCAGCAGCAGCGCGGACACCACGGCGTCGCAGCCGGCGCGGTCCGCTCCGGACAGGTGGACGTGGCCGGCATCGAGCAGCGGCACCAGCGCGGGCACCGGCTCGACGTCGTCGAGCCGGACCGTGCCGACCCGCAGCGCACCGGGCGGCTCGGCCCGGTTCAGGGGCGTGGGTGTCCAGCCCGGCCAGTCGGCGCCGGCGCAGCCGGGCGCCTCCCGGCGGGCGGCATCGGCCGCGTGGCGGGCCAGCTCCGCGATCCGGGTGGCGTGCCGGCCGTCGATCTCGGCGAGACGGCGGTCGCGCTGGCCACGCACCCGTTCGGGTACGGCGGCGGCGGCCCGGCGAACCCGGGTGAGCCGCTCCCGCCCGGCGCTCAGCTCGGCCTGTGCCGCCGACAGCCGGGTACGGGTGGCGCCCAGCGCCTCGGCGAGGGTGTCCCGGACCCGGGTGGCGAGCTGCCCGCGCCGGTCAGCCATCGGAGCCCCGGCGTGCCGGCGCGTCCCGCCACGGGCTGCCCGTCCGGGGCGGCAGCCCGCCGCCGCGCGGTACGACCCCACCGGACGTCTGGCCGCCCACCTCCCCGGAGCGGTGGTCGCGGGGACGCGGAGTCGCGCCGCTGTCGCGGGGGACGGGACGCGCAGGCCCGCCGCCGGAGCGGTTGTCGCCGGGGCGTGGACGCGGGCTCGCGCCGCCGGTCTCCGGTTCGGCGGCGGCCGGCGGCGTGCCGGTGGCGGCGGGCAGGTCCCGGCCCAACCGGGCGAGCAGCAGCCCGGCCGTCACGCCGGCGGCCACCGCGGAGTCGGCGGCGTGTGGTGGCTCCCCGGACGACCGCGGTGGCGGCATGCGGCACACGCGGGTCAGCAGCGTCTCCAGCACCGGTGGGGGCAATCCGGGCAGCAGGTCCCGGACCCGGCCGTCCAGCTCGCCGCGTAGCCGGCCGAGGTCGGCGGCACGGGGCGGGTGCCCCAGCAGCTCACCGGCCAGCTCGCGCAGCAGCGGTGGCGCGAGCGCCGCCATTCCGAGGCCGACGTCGGCCGAGGCGCGGCGCAGCTCGGTACGGAGGCGGTCGCGGTCACCGGCGCGGACGCCGCGCACGACCCGGCGCAGCAACTCCTGGGAGTCGCGCAGTTGCTCGTCGGGCTCGTCGGCGTCGCCGTCGCGCCCGCCGGTCAGCTCCGCCACCCGCACCGACCACCAGCGACGCATCCGCACCTGCTCCGCCCGCTCCGGCGCCACGGTGGTCGGCCCGTCCGGCGGTGCCGCGTCGTGGCGCGGGTCGAGCTGCTGTGGCCGGGGCGAGGGGGCGCCGTCGGCGGCCAACCCGATCGCGGCCAAATACGCCGACAGCTGCTCCTGGGCCACCCGCAGCGCGTAGTTGGCGCTCTCGGCATGCTCGGTGGCGGCGGACAGTTCGGGTACCCCCATTGGGTTGGCCGACTCCTGGCGGACCCACCGCAGCCGCTCCGCGGCCAGGCCGAGCTTTTCCAGGGCCTGACCGAGCAGACCCACCGGGAACTCCTCGCTGGCCGCGCGGACCTGGCCGCCGATGTCCTCGATGATGGACATGCCGGCCTACAGGGTGGAGACGTAGAGCTGGGCCTGCTCCACCGCGACCAGTGTCGCGGCGAGACACTCCTCCAGCTCCTGACTGGCCTGTGTCAGGGACGCCTGGGCCGCCTCGACCGTCTCGTGCCCGCTGCCCTCCAAGGCGCCGGCCAGGGTCTGCTGCGCCTCGGCGAGCTTCTCACCCGCCGCCTGGACGGCTGTCTGCCCGTCGCCGATCTGTTGGAGGGCGACATCGATGGCAGCCTTCAGCTCGGCGACGCTCGCCACGGCGGAACCTCCTGGGGGCGGGGAGATCTCCATTAGAGCCTATCGGCGTCCGCGGGAGAACATCCGCCCTGTCGGTGTTCCTGCCCGCCTGACCGTTAACCCCCTGGAAGTGCCGGGAGTCCGTTCTGTGGGAGTCCCAGTGCGAGAACTTCTCAATTGTCGCGGAGCCAGCGCGGGCCGTACACCTCGGCGCCCAGTGCGGTGACCCGCTCGCGCAGCTCCCGGTCGGCGGTGACCACCAGCCGGCGACGCTGCGGGGCCGCCTGCACCAGCTCGACCACCGTGTCGTCGCCGGACCCGGGGGCGGAGACCACGCGGACCTCGTCGATGCCCGGCACGTTCCGTGCCGCGCCCTCGACCACGAGCACCACCTCGACCGGTGCCGGCAGTCGGGCGGGCAGCCCCTCGGCGGCCACCGGCGCGAGCGTGTCCCGCAGCCGAGCGGCGGCCCCGGCCCGGTCCCGCCACCACCCGTTCGGGCGGGAGCCCACCACGTTGGCGCCGTCGACGATCAGCAGCGGGTTCTCAGTCATGCCGCCAGCCTGCCATCACCGGCCCGTCCCGGCCGGACGCCACTCCACAACGCGGGGTGCGCCACCGCGTGCGGCGTTTGTCGGGCCGGGTGCCGGGTAGCCCGTGCCGACCGTGCCGCGCCCGACTGCGGAGGACAGACATGATGGGACCCGGTGATCTCGGCTCCGACCCGTGGGACGAATTCCTGGCCCGGTACTTCGGCCGGGGAGAGGGAGGACGCCGACCGCCGCACCGGGTCGACATCACCCGCCTGATGACGGCCGACGCGCGGGAGATGCTGGCCGACGCGGCCCGCCGTGCCGCGCAGCGGCAGAGCAACGACCTGGACACCGACCACCTGCTGTGGGCGGCCCTGCAACGCGAACCCCTGCGCGACCTGGTACGCCGGGCCGGCGCCGACCCGGACAGCCTGCTCAACGCGCTCGGCGGCAAGGGCGACGGCGCGCCGCGCGGCGAGGTGCCGCCCAACCTGTCGCTGACACCGGCGGCCAAGCGGGCGCTGCTCGACGCGCACCAGCTCTCCCGGGCGATGGGGGCCAACTACATCGGCCCCGAGCACATCCTGATGGCCCTGCCGCTCAATCCCGAGTCGCCGGCCGGGCGCATGCTGGCCGCCGGCCGGATCCAGCCCGAGTCGTTGCAGGCCGCCAACGCCGAGCGCGGCCCGATGAACGGGCCGAAGCCGGACCGGGGTACGCCCACCCTCGACCAGTACGGACAGGACCTCACCGACCTGGCCCGCAACGACCAGATCGACCCGGTGATCGGACGGGCCGACGAGATCGAGCAGGCCGTGGAGATCCTGTCCCGGCGGACCAAGAACAACCCGGTGCTGATCGGCGAGGCCGGTGTCGGCAAGACCGCCATCGTCGAGGGGCTGGCCGAGCGGATCTGCGACGGTGACGTCCCGCAGACCCTGCTCGGCAAGCGGGTCGTCCAACTCGACCTGGCCGGCCTGGTCGCCGGCACCCGCTACCGGGGTGACTTCGAGGAGCGGCTGAAGAAGGTGATCGACGAGATCCGGGCGCACCGGGACGAGCTGATCATCTTCATGGACGAGATCCACACATTGGTCGGGGCCGGCGGCGCCGGCAGCGAGGGCGGAATGGACGCGTCCAACATGCTCAAGCCCGCCCTCGCCCGGGGCGAGCTGCGGGTGATCGGCGCGACCACGCTGGACGAGTACCGCAAGAGCATCGAGAAGGACGCCGCGCTGGCCCGGCGGTTCCAGCCGGTGCTGGTGCCCGAGCCGAGCATCGACGACACGATCGCGATCCTGCGCGGGCTGCGGGACCGGTACGAGGCGCACCACCAGGTGCGCTTCACCGACGAGGCGCTGGTCACCGCCGCCGAGCTGTCCGACCGGTACGTCACCGACCGGTTCCTGCCGGACAAGGCCATCGACCTGATCGACCAGGCCGGCGCGCGGGTCCGGCTGCGTACCCGCACCCCGGCATCCGACGTGCGGGAGCTGGAGCAGGAGCTCGACGACGTACGCCGGGACAAGGAGCAGGCCGTCACCGACGAGCAGTACGAGCGGGCGTCGGCGCTGCGGGACCGGATCTCCGAGCTGGAGGAGGAGATGCGCCGCGCCAACGGCGAGGATGGCTCGTCAATCTCGCAGGTGCCCGAGGTGGGTCCGCAGGAGATCGCCGAGGTGGTCTCCCGGGCCACGGGTATCCCCGTCAGCCAGCTCACCGAGGAGGAACGCGACCGGCTGCTGCGCCTGGAGGGGCACCTGCACGAGAAGGTCGTCGGCCAGGACGACGCGGTCACCGCGGTGGCCGAGGCAGTCCGCCGCTCCCGTGCCGGGCTGGCCGACCCGGAGCGCCCGATGGGCAGCTTCCTGTTCCTCGGACCCACCGGCGTCGGCAAGACCGAGCTGGCCCGCGCCCTGGCCGAGGCGCTGTTCGGCGAGGCGGACCGGATGGTCCGCGTGGACATGAGTGAGTTCCAGGAGCGGCACACCGTCAGCCGGCTGGTCGGCGCCCCACCCGGGTACGTCGGCTACGAGGAGGCCGGCCAGCTCACCGAGGCGGTGCGCCGCCGCCCGTACGCGGTGGTGCTGCTCGACGAGATCGAGAAGGCGCACCCGGACGTGTTCAACATCCTGCTCCAGGTGCTCGACGACGGGCGGCTCACCGACAGTCAGGGTCGCACGGTGAACTTCAAGAACACCGTACTGATCATGACGAGCAACCTCGGCTCCGAGCTGATCACCGGAACGCAGCGTGCCGTCGGCTTCGGCACCGGCGCGCCCGGCAGCGAGCAGGAGAACGACGAGCTGCGCGAGCGGCTGATGCGCCGCCTGCAGGAGAACTTCCGCCCGGAGTTTCTCAACCGCATCGACGAGGTCATCATCTTCCGCCGGCTCGAGGCCGAGCAGTTGCGGGACATCACCGCGCTGCTGCTGGAGGAGACCCGCCGCCGGTTGCACGCCCAGGACGTCCAGGTGGAGTTCACCACCGCCGGCGTCGACTGGCTCGCCGAGCACGGCTACCAGCCGGAGTTCGGCGCCCGTCCGCTGCGCCGGGTGATCCAGCGCGAGGTGGACAACCACCTGTCCCGGATGCTGCTGGAATCGGCGATCTCACCCGGGCAGAAGGTCGTCGTGGACGCCCGCGACGGGCAACTCACCTTCGACGTGACCGCGGGCGAGCGGGGGTACACCGCCGCCACGACAACACACCCGCGATGAGCGGGCCGGCGCGGCGCGAGGACCACGAGGAGCCGCACGAGCACGCGGAGTCCGCGCAGCCCCGGGACGAGGAGGACCATCCCGACCCGATCCTGGCGCCCCCGACCGCGAACCCCCGTCGGACGCGGGTGCCCGCCGAGGGCCTGCATCCCAAGACCGACCAGGACGACCCGGAGACGTCCGGGACGCGCCGGCGAGAGGAGACCTGATGGTACGCGACACGCGGCTCGACCCCGAGGTGGAAGTGCTCTGGGAGGACTTCCACGCCGAGGTCAACGTCCCGTCCGAGCAGCTGCGCACCTGGCTGTTGACCCGGGGCTCGGGCGAGGAGTCGTTCAGCCCGAACCCGGACCTCGACCTGCCCCAGCCCGGGCGGGAGATCCTCAAGGTGCTCAACAAGCGCAAGGTCGACCTCACGCCGGAGGACATCGAGGTGATGCGGGAGGCGGTCGAGCGTATCCGCGAGCTGATGGACGCCAAGCCCCGGCGCGGCAACGCCGACGACGACTGGCGGCACTCGCTGCTCGACCTCGGCCACGATCCGCTCGTGGAGCGGTGAGCGTGTCGAACTGAACGACCGCGTACGCGACGGTGCCGACCCGGTCCGGGCCGGCACCGTCGTCGCGCGCTACTGGCCCTGGTCGGGCTCCAGGCTGCCGATGGTCAGCCCCGCCGCGTCGGCGGCGGCGTCGCGCTCGCCCCGGGTCTGGTCCTCGCGCGTGAGCAGGTTGGCGTACTCGGTGACGTCGGCCGGGTCGGGCACCTCCGGCAGCCGGCGCAGGAACGCCTCGACCTGGCGGGTGGCGGCGGTGTGCGCGGCGGCGGCCTGGCGGAGCAGTTCGCGGTCGTCGGCGGGCGGGTAGAGATCGGTCATGTCCGCCAGATACCCGGACAGCGGCGGTTCGCACCGCCGGTGACCGCCGTGTCGCGGGTGGCCTTCGTCTCGGCGGCCGGTCGTGTCACCGGCCGGCGATGCCGTCCAGGAGGGTGGTCAGGTTGTGGTCGAAGGTCTCCTCGGCGTCGAGGTGCGCGCCCTCGACGACGAGTCGGGCGACGGTGGGATAGCGGCCCGTGTCGAGCATGCGCGTCAGGTAGGGGCCGAGGCTGGCCTGCCATGCGCTCAGTTCGGTGCCGGTGGAACGGGCGGTGCGTCGCTCGGTGACCTCCCGCCGCAGCGCCCCCACGATGAAGGCGTTGAGGGCGCCCAGGGCCCGCTGGAGGTCGTCGATGCCGCGTACGCCGGGGGCCTGGCTGAGCGCTGCGGCGGTCGACTCACCCACGGCGAGCGCGTGCGGCCCCAGATGGGGTCGCCCGCCGAGCAGGTCGGAGAACCACTCGTGGGCTAGGGCGGCGGCGCGGGTCCGTCGCACGATGGCCAGCAGCGTGGCGCGCCAACCGGGGTGCTGGCCGGCCTCGGCGATCTGGGCGTAGACGGCGTCGACCATCAGGTCGAGCAGCTCCGACCGGTTGGCCACGTAGTCGTAGAGGCGCATCGGGCCGACGTCGAGTTCCTTGGCGATCCGGCGGACCGACAGGCCGTCGAGGCCGTGCGCGTCGGCGAGCCGGATCGCCGTGTCGGCGATCTTCGCGCGGCTCAGCGGCACCGGCGTCGCCCGGGGGCGCGGCTCGGGCCGTTCCCAGACGGGCAATACTTCGCTACCGTACGGTGTATCCACGCAATACAGTGTACGGTAAGGGGAATGATGATGCGAATCGCGATCGTCGGCGGCGGCCTGGGCGGGTTGACGCTGGCACGGATCCTGCGCCGGCACGGCATCGAGGCGGTGGTCCACGAACGCGAGGCGAACCGGTCCGCGCGCTCGCAGGGCGGGATGCTCGACCTGCACCCGGAATCCGGGCAGCACGCCCTCGCCGAGGCGGGTCTCGACGAGGATTTCCGGTCGACGGCGCGGCCCGAGGGCGAGGAGCACCGCATCCTCGATCCGGCCGGACGTACCCTCGTGCACCACACGCCGCGACCCGGCTCGTTCGACGGACGCCCGGAGATCGACCGCGCCGTACTGCGTGGTCTTCTGCTCGACGCGCTCCCGCCCGACGCCGTCGCGTGGGGGCACCGCCTCGTCGCGGCGACCCCGCGAGGAGGTGGTGGCTTCGTGCTGACCTTCGACGGCGGCCACCGCGCCGAGTGCGACATCCTGGTCGGCGCGGACGGCGCGCGCTCGGTCGTCCGGGCGCTGCTGACCGGCGCGCCGCTGTCCCACGTGTCCAGCCACGTGGAGCTGACCATCGACGACGCCGACCGACGCCACCCGGATCTCGCCGAGCTGGTCGGCCCCGGAAACCTGTGGTGCGTCGGCGTCAGTCAGATCCTCGCCGCGCAGCGCCTCGGCGACGGCGGCATCCGGGTCGGGATCTCCCTGCCCGCCGACGACCGTGACCTCGACGCCTACCGTGACAAGCGTGTCCTGCTGGACCTGTTCGACGGCTGGGACACGCGCCTCACCGCCCTCATCGACGCGGCCGACAATGCGCCGACGCCGCGCCGGGTCGAGGCGATGCCGGTCGGCGTGCGGTGGGCCCACCAGCCGGGAGTCACCCTTCTCGGTGACGCCGCGCACCTCATGCCGCCGGTCGGCGAGGGCGCCAACCAGGCGATGCTCGACGCCGCCGAACTCGCGCGGGAGATCGCCGCCCAGCCCGCCGACCCGGACGCGGCGCTCCGGGCGTACGAGGAGGCGATGTTCGCGAGGATCCAACCGATCGCCGAGATGTGCGCGCGGGTTCAGGCGATGATGCTGTCCCCGACGGCGGCCGACGACCTCGTCCGCTTCTTCACACCACGGTCCGCCGCGCCCGCCGCGCCCGCCGCGCCCGCCGCGCCCGCCGAGCCCGCCGCGCCCGCCGCGCCCGCCGCGCCCGCCGAGCCCGCCGCGCCCGCCGAGCCCGCCGCGCCCGCCGAGCCCGCCGCGCCCGCCGAGCCCGCCGCGCCCCGCTAGACCCTCACACCCCGCTGGGCGGCCGGACGCCGAAGCCCGGATTGCGCACCAGCCAGTCCAGGTAGGAGGGGTGCGGCGCCAGCGAATCGGTGTACGCCGCCTTCGCCGTCGACAGCAGCAGGTCGGCGTCGCGGGCGGCGGGCGAGTCCGGATGCCAGGCGCACCTCGTCCCGGTCGGCGAGCGGGTGGCTCGCCGCCAGCAGCACCAGCACCGGGTCGACGGCCACCTCCCGCCACCTCAGCCCGAACTCGGCAGACGGGGTGGCGTCACCGCACACGCCGGTGAGGGCGAAGTCCAACCGCCCGCCGGCCACCAACTGCTCTAGCTCGTCCACCGACCACGAGGCGTACGTGGTGATCTGGGCCGGCGGCTTCTCGGCGGCGAGCCGGTGCACCAGCCGGCCCAGGATCGGGCTGTTCACGCCGCCGAGCCGGTAGCAGCGCGACACCTCGGCGGCGGCGCCGGCCAGCCGTGCCGCCTCGTCCCGTAGGCCCTTCATGGCCGGCAGCAGCACCCGGGCCCGGGCGAACACCAGCTCACCGAGCGCGGTGGGGCGCGCGCCGCGCCGATCCCGGTCGAACAGCGGCCCGCCCAGCGTCCGTTCGATCCGCTGGAGCTGGGCGGTCAGCGCCGGCTGGGCGAGCCCGAGCGACGCCGCCGCCTTGGTCACACTCCCTGTCTCCGCGATCGCAGACCACCCGCAGGTGCCGCAGCTCCAGGTTCATACGGTGACGGTAGGACCACGCCGCAGCCTGCGGAAGGGGCCAAGTGCATCGGTGAACTTGAATTAATTCTGTGGTGCGGCCCGCACCTTCAGTCGCGCGGCGGCTCCGGCAGGTCCGCCAGGTACGTCGGCCGCCGCGTCACCGCGTCGCGGACCTTGTCCACCACGCCCACCGCCGGCTCGACGATGCGGTTCCACGGCGGCGTGGCCGGGGTGCCCGGGTGCGGCCGGGTCGGCGCGGCCTCCTCGGCGATCTCCAACCGGTTGCCCAGCCGGATCAGCTCCTCCGGCGTCGCCACCGCGCGCAGCTCGGCGACGAGCGCGCCCACCCCGTCGACGTGGCGGTGGACCCGCTCGGCGACCTCGGTCACGGTCTCGTCGTTCAGCCCCTTCAGGGCGGCCAGCAGCGCCGCGTCACCGTCGATCTCCGCGTCCACCCGAGCGGCCTCGGCGGGCAGCGCCGCCCGCACCGCGGGCAGCAGATACTGCTCCTCGGCGGAGATGTGCCGCGACAGCGCGGCGGTGAGCACGGCCAGCGCCTCGTGCGGCGCCGCGTCCGGGCTGGTCAGCTGGTCCACGAGGGCCAGCAACTGCCGGTGCTCGCGGTCCACGATGTCGGCGACGCTGCGGCCGCCGGGCCGGTAACCCTCGTCGGGTGCGGGCGCGGGCGGCAACGGGGGCAGGGGAACGGCGGACATGGTGCCCTCCTCGACTGGCGGGCGGAAGCTCCGGCAGGGGATGTGCGGTCGTGGGCGGCGGTACCCGAACGCGGCCGCGACGAAACAGTTGCCCGGATCTGTGGACCTGGATGCCCGGCCGCGTCTGGTCGGTGCGCCGGCCCACCGGTTACCCCGGGCTGGTATGAAGGGGCGATGACGAGCGACGCCGCCTCCGGCCGACCGGACCCCACCGCGGAGGTCGTGGACCTCTGCCGCGACCTGCTGCGCATCGACACCACCAACACGGGTGACAACGACACCAGCGTCGGCGAGCGCCGCGCGGCCGAGTATGTGGCGGAGAAACTCGCCGAGGTGGGAGTCGAGTCGGTCCTGCACGAGTCCGCGCCCGGACGGGCGAACGTGGTGGCCCGCATCCCCGGCGCCGACCCGAGCCGGGACGCCCTGCTGGTACACGGCCACCTGGACGTGGTGCCCGCCGACGCCGACGAATGGTCGGTGCACCCGTTCTCCGGGGAGCAGCGCGACGGCTACCTGTGGGGTCGCGGCGCGATCGACATGAAGGACTTCGACGCGATGGTGCTCGCCGTCGTACGGCACTGGCAGCGCACCGGCGTCCGGCCCCCACGCGACATCGTCCTCGCGTACACCGCCGACGAGGAGGCGGGCAGCGACTACGGCGCGCGCTTCCTGGTCGAGAACCACCGCGACCTCTTCGACGGCTGCACCGAGGCGATCGGCGAGGTCGGCGGGTTCTCCTACTCGGTCAACGACAGCCAGCGGCTCTACCTCATCGAGACCGCCGAGAAGGGCATCGACTGGCTGCGGCTGCACGCCAAGGGCCGCCCCGGGCACGGATCGATGGTGCACGACGACAACGCGGTCACCGCCCTCGCCGAGGCGGTGGCCCGCATCGGCCGGCACCGTTTCCCGGTGGTGGTCACCGACACCGTACGGGCGTTCCTGACCGAGGTCTCCGACCTGCTCGGCATCGAGCTGGACCCGGACGACCCGGAGACCGCCATCGCCAAGCTCGGGCCGATCGCCAACATCATCGGGGCGACCATCCGCAACACGGCCAACCCGACCCGACTGGGCGCCGGCTACAAGGACAACGTCATCCCCGGCCGCGCCACCGCCACCATCGACTGCCGCAGCCTGCCCGGCCAGTCGGAGCTGTTGGAGCAGCAGCTGCGCGACCTGATCGGCCCGGACATCGCCATCGAGTACGTCCAGCGGCAGCCCGCGCTGGAGACCACCTTCGACGGCGACCTCGTCGAGGCCATGTCGGCGGCGCTGCGCGCCGAGGACCCGGGCGCCCGGCCGGTGCCGTACATGCTCTCCGGCGGCACCGACGCGAAGGCGTTCTCACAGCTCGGCATACGCTGCTTCGGGTTCGCGCCGCTGCGGCTGCCCGCCGACCTGAACTTCTCCGCGTTGTTCCATGGCATCGACGAGCGCGTTCCGGTCGACGGACTACAGTTCGGCGTGCGGGTTCTCGACCGGTTCCTCCGTACCTGCTAGCAGTGTCCGCGTTACCTCCCCATCGTGAAGGGACTGCCCCACATGACCGACCAGCACGGTGAGCTGGACGCCGCACTCGAGCGGGTGATCGAAGCGGCCCGCCATCACCTGGCCGCCGTACGCGCCGCGCAGGGCCGCGTCGACGACGACGACGTCTGGCAGGCGTACGTGGCGTTGAACAACGCATCCTTCGCCTACGACGAGCAACTCCTCGACGCCTTCGGTGAGGTCACGCCGTGGGACGTCGACTCGATCGACCCGGACGAGGCCGACGAGCGATTCGGCGGCGAGGGTGTCGAGGCCAGCGACCCGCACCCACGGGTGATCTCGGTACGGCAACGCCGCGACTACCGGGTGCCGAGCATCTCCGCGCTGCTGCGGGCGGCCGAGGCGGCCCGCCGCGAGGGCACCCCGGAGGACGACGATCCGGCGCCGGTCGAGGGAGTCGGCGAGGCGGTGCTGGAGCTGCTGCAGAGCGGCGACGGCTCGCTCGGCGCGCTGGACGTCCCGGAGCTGGAACCGCTCGACGGGGTGGTCATGGTCAGCGAGGTGGGCACCCCGGTGGACCTGGAGTCGTTCGACGACGACGACGCCGTCGGCCCGTTCCAGCCGGCCAGCGACGACCGGCTCGTCGGTCGACTCGACGAGCACCCGTTCCTGGAACTCGACGACGACCACGACCACGCCGGGCACCAGCACTAGACGCCTGCGGGCCGTACGACGCCCGGGGCCCGACCGTGCGCGGTTCGGGCCCCGGGCGTGTCATCGCCCGTCCCGGGACGGTGTCAGTACGACAGACCCGGCTGCGGCTGGTTGACCCGTCGACGGCGCAGCATGACCTGTCGCGTGCCGTCGCGGAACAGCCGTACCCGGGCCAACTCCCATCCGGAGAACTCCGCCTGGATCGCCAACTGCGCCGCGGCGGTCAACCGGTCGACGTTCGGCGGCAGCCGCAGCGGCGCGTACTCGTAGTCCATGCCGTCCATGCTGCCCAGCCCGGCGGCCGTCCGCCACCCCTTGGCGGGTGACCAACGCCGCTGCCGCGCGTGGTTCGTGCCGTCCTGTGCCCGTCTCGGGTCACCCGTCGCGCTCGGGATAGCCGACCGGCACCGACGAGACGTCCTCCAGCGCGGTGGTGATCTCCTCGGGCAGTGTGATCCGCTCGACCTGCAACGCGCCGAGCAGTTGCCCGACCGTCCGCGCGCCCAGGATCGGCGCGGTCACCCCGGGCCGATCCCGGATCCAGGCCAGCGCCACCTCCAGCGGCGACACGCCCAGTCCGCCGGCCGCGGTCGCCACCGCCTCCACGATGCTCGAGCAGCGCGGCTCGAGGTAGGTCGAGACGAACCGCTCGAAGTGGGGGGAGGCGGCACGCGAGTCCGCCGGCCGCCCGTGCCGGTACTTGCCCGTGAGCACCCCCCGACCCAGCGGCGACCAGGGCAGCACGCCCAGGCCCAGCGCGTCACACGCCGGCAGCACCTCCCGCTCCACGCCCCGCTCCAGCAGCGAGTACTCCACCTGGGCGGCGACCACCGGCGCGCGGCCCGGCCAGGCCGTCTGCCAGGCGGCGGCCCGTGCGGTCTGCCAGCCGGAGAAGTTCGACACCCCCACGTACCGGACCTTGCCGCTGGCCACCGCGTGGTCCAGCGCCGCCAGGGTCTCCTCCAGGGGGGTGTCCGGGTCGTACCCGTGCATCTGGAACAGGTCGACGTGGTCGGTGCCGAGCCGGCGCAGCGACGCCTCCAGGGTGCGCAGCAGGTGGCCCCGGGAGCCGTCGCGCCGGCGGCCGCTGCCCGGGCGCAACCCCGCCTTCGTGGCGATCAGCAGTTCGTCGCGCGGGACGAGGGTGCCCAGCAGCGACCCGATCACCGACTCGGCGTCACCGTCGCCGTACACGTCGGCGGTGTCGATCAGGTTGCCGCCCGCGTCCAGGAAACTCTTCAACTGGGCGGCCGCATCGTCGGCGTCGGTGTCCCGGCCCCAGGTCATGGTGCCGAGCGCGAGCCGCGAAACCGCCAGCCCGCTTCGGCCGAGCGGTCGCTGTTGCATGGGTGAACCTTATTTCGAACCCGCCGCCACGGATATCCTCGCTCCCGTCATCTCTGCCGGTTCTGCCGGTTCCGCCTCCGGCAGGCACCGCGACGGGCGGGGGATCATTGGCGGTGAGCCGGTGATCGAGTCCGTTTTCGGCATTGCGTAACCTGGTGCGACCTGTGCCACGGATGGGGGAGGACCAGTGCGACTCGGGCTCAGCCTCGGATACCAGACAGCGTGGAGTACACCGGCCGACCACCTGGCGCTGGCCCAGGAGGCGGACCGCCTCGGCTATTCGGTGGTGTGGGCGGCGGAAGCGTACGGCTCCGACTCGCCCAGCATGCTCGCCTGGATGGCCGGCCAGACGCAACGGATCGACGTGGGCTCGGCGGTCATGCAGATCCCCGCTCGCACCCCAGCGGCCACCGCGATGACAGCCGCCACCATCGACGCGCTCTCCGGCGGTCGGTTCCGGCTCGGCCTGGGCGTCTCCGGCCCGCAGGTCTCCGAGGGCTGGCATGGTGTGCGGTTCGCCAAGCCCCTCGGCCGGACCCGCGAGTTCGTCGACATCGTCAAGCTGGCCATCGCCCGCAAGGAGGTGGCGTACGACGGCGAGCACTACACACTGCCGCTGCCCGACGGCCCCGGCAAGGCGCTGCGGCTGAGCTTCCACCCGCCCCGCGAGCACATACCGATCTACCTGGCCGCCGTCGGCCCGAAGAACCTGGAGCTGGCCGGGGAGATCGCCGATGGCTGGCTCGGCGTGTTCTACGCCCCGGAGTTCGCCGACGAGCACCTCGCCGCCGTCTCCGCCGGCCGGGCCAAGGCGGGCAAGGAACTGGCCGGTTTCGACGTGGTGCCGTCCGTGCCCGTCGTCATCGGCGACGACGTCGCCTCCTGCGCCGAGCTGGTCCGCTGGTACGCCGCGCTCTACGTCGGCGGGATGGGCAGCCGGCAGCAGAACTTCTACAACCAGCTCGCCACCCGGATGGGTTACGGCGACGCCGCCCGCGAGGTCCAGGACCTCTACTTGGCCAAGCGCCAGCGCGACGCCGCAGCGGCCGTACCCATGGAGTTCATCGACCGTACGTCGCTGCTCGGCCCGAAGGAGCGCATCGCCGATCGGATGCGTGAGTACGCCGCCTCCGGCGTCACCACGCTGTCGGTGAGCCTGTTCGTGGCGGACCGGGACAGCGGCGTGCAGACCCTGCGTACCGTGGCCGAGGCGCTCGACCTGTCCGGAGTTGGCGAGTGACCTGGATCGAGGCCATCGTCCTGGGCATCGTCCAGGGACTGACCGAATTCCTGCCGGTCAGCTCGTCGGGGCATCTGCGGATCACCTCGGCGATCTTCTTCGATCGCGACGCCGGCGCGTCGTTCACCGCGGTCACCCAGCTCGGCACCGAGGCGGCCGTGCTGATCTACTTCGCCAAGGACATCTGGCGGATCATCCGTGTCTGGCTGGTCGGGCTCAAGGACAGGTCGGTGCGCTCCAGCCTCGACTACCGGATGGGCTGGTACGTGATCGTCGGCTCGATCCCCATCGGGCTGTTCGGGTTCCTCTTCAAGGACCAGATCAAGACGGCCGGGCGCAACCTCTGGGTGGTGTCGACCACGCTGATCGTGTTCGCGTTCGTGCTGGCCTTCGCCGAGTACTGGGGTCGGCAGACGCGCACGTTGGAGAACTTCCGGATGAAGGACGGCGTGGTCATGGGCTTCGCCCAGGCCATGGCGCTGGTCCCCGGCGTGTCCCGCTCCGGGGGGACGCTCACCGCCGGCCTGCTGCTCAACCTGACCCGGGAGGCGGCGGCACGCTACTCGTTCCTGCTGGCCATCCCGGCGGTGGTGATGTCGGGGGTGTTCAGCCTCGGGGACGTCTTCGAACCGTCCGCCCCGGGCACGTCCGCGCCCTCGGTCGCCCAGATGATCGTGGCCACCGCCATCGCCTTCGGCATCGGCTACGCGGCCATCGCCTGGCTGCTGCGCTACGTCGCCCACCACACCCTGTACGTCTTCGTGCTGTACCGGGTCGCGCTGGGCACCCTGGTCCTCGCCCTCCTGCTGACCGGCACGATCAGCGCCACCTGATCCGCCCGCGCCCGCGCCTCCAGACCTTGGACAGTTTCCGTTAGCTGTTGACGGAAACTGTCCAAGGTCTGTGAAGACGGTGATGGCCGGCACCCGTTTTCGGGTGCCGGCCATCGGTTGGTCTTTAGCTGTTCCAGAGGTGGG